>JBKGHI010000169.1:0-19207 GCA_046520405.1 Myxococcus sp. 1LA | reverse complement strand
CACCAGGCTCTCGGTGAGGAACTGCGCCACCAGCCGGCCCCGGCTCGCGCCCAGCGCGGCGCGGATGGAGACCTCGCGTCCGCGCGTAGCCATCCGGGCCAGCAGCAGGTTCGCCACGCTGCTGCACGCCGCCAGCAGCACGAAGCCCACCGCGCCCAGCAGCAGCCACAAGGTGCCGCGCACCTTGCCCACCAGGCGCTCATCCAGGGACGTCACCGAGAAGGACCACCCCGACTTCCGGTACCGCGAGGGGACGGCCTCCTCCATCTCCAGCGCCACGCGCGCCAGGTCCGTGCGCGCCGCGTCTTGAGACACGCCGGGCTTCAGCCGCCCCATCACCGACAGGAAACGCGCGCCGCGCTGGTCCTCCTGCCGCTGGGCTTCGGTGGGCACGAAGGGCACGTATAGCTCCGCCCAGTCGGGGTAGGCCACGCCCGCAGGCAGCACGCCCACCACCGTGTACGGCTCGCCGTCGAGCTGTATCGTCTGGCCCAGCACCTGCGCGTCCCGGGCGAAGTGCACGCGCCACGCCGTGTCGGTGAGCACCACCACCCGCTCCCGCCCCTGGACGCCCTCCACCTCCGTGAAGGCACGGCCGAGCACCGGCGACACCCCCAGCGTGGCGAAGAAGGACGGCGTGGCCGACACCCCGGCGAGCTGCTGGGGCGTGTCCCGGCCCGTGAGCGTCAGGTTGCTGCCCCGGAAGGCCGCCATGGATTCGAAGGCGCGCGACTGCGTCGTCAGGTCGAGGTACTCCGGCACGGACAGGGAGATGTCCCTGAGCTTCGCCTGCGCGATGTTCCCCTGGACGTGCACCACCCGCTCGGGCTCCGAGAAGGGCGGCGGCGTGAGGAGCACCCCGTTCACCACGCTGAAGACGGCGCTGTTGGCGCCGATGCCCAGCGCCAGCGCCAGCACCGCCACCACGGCGAACCCCGGGCTCTTTTGCAGCGAGCGCAGCGTGTACCGCACATCACGTCGAAGCGCGTCCATCATCGCAGCCTCACCCGCTCCACCGCGTCCCACGCGGCCATGTCCGACAGCACCACCTGGTCGCCTTCCTGAAGGCCCTGCAACACCTCCACCGCGTTCACCGAGCCCCGGCCGAGCTGCACCGGCACGCGGACCGCTTCATCACTGCCCGGCATCAACCGGAAGAGCGCCATGGTGGCGTTGGGCTGCGCGCCGGCCGGGCGCCCCACCGACAGCACGTTGCCCAGCCGCTCCAGCTCCACCGTGCCCTCCACCGTCAGGTCTGGCCGCGCGCCTCGGGGCAGCTCGGCGGGGAGCGACACCTCCACCCGCACCGTGCCCTGGCTCGCCGCGGGCGCCACTCGCGCCACCTGGCCCTCCACCACGCCGTTGCGCGTATCCACCAGCGCCTTCAACCCGGGCTGGATGTCGCGCGCCTGCGTCTCCGCGATGCGCAGCTCCGCCTTCAGCCGCTCCGGCTTCACCACCTTGGCCAGCAGCACGCCGGGCGTCACCCACTGGCCCAGCTCCAGCGGCAGGTCCTGGAGCACGCCGTCCTCGCCCGCCAGCACCTTCATGGACTCCACCTGCGCGCGCCGGAAGCGGGCCACGGCCTTCAGGCGCTCCACCTGGCCCTGCTGCGCGGTGAGCTGCTCCTTCATGCTGGAGGCCACGACGTGGAGCTTCTTCTCCTCCAACGCCAGACGGCGGCGCAGCTCGGCGGCCTTGTCGCGCGTCTGCCGCTCCTCCAGGTCGCCGATGAGCGTCTTCTGGTGGAGGGCTTCATTGGCGGAGGCACGGCGCTCCGCCTCGGCGGACTCGTTGATGAGCGCCGCCACCATGGCCTCCTGGGCCAGCCGCTGCGTCTCCAGCTCCATGCGCACCTGGATGAGGTCCGCCTCCACGCTGGCCAGTTGGCGCTCGGCCTCCAGGGCCTGGAGCTGCACGTCCGGGTTGGACAGCTCGATGAGCAGCGTGTCCGCCTTCACCGTGGCACCCGGCCGCACGTGGATGCGCTCCACCCGGCCCGCCGTGTCCGCGGTGAGCCAGCGGATGTACTCCGGCACCAGCGTGCCCGCGCCCTTCACCTGGCGCACCATGGGCCCGCGCTTCACCGTGTCCAGCCACACCGAGGCCCGCTCCACCGTGGGCGCCGCCGGGCGCAGTCGCGACAACCCCACCGTCACGGCCAGGAGCGCGCACGCGCCACCGATGGCGAGGACCCAGGGTTTGCGACGGGGCTTCTTGGCTTTGGGAATGTCCACGCCCCTCCCCAGAGCGAGGCGCGTGCCAAGGCCCATTCCCGCGCCAACCCCCTGGAATTCTTCAGGGTGGTGGCCCTCCTCCCAGGGCGCGTGCCCACTTGCGAAAAGCGCCGTCCCAGAAGCGGACAGCGGCTAGCAAGGGGGTGGAAGCGCCAGGGGGCGCCAGCGCTAAGGTGCGCGCCCATGTCGGCCTCCCTTCTGGAAGTGTTCCTGGACCACGCACAGCGCACGCCCGAGCGGCCCCTGTTGACGTTCGAGCAGGAGCGCTTCACCTCCGGGCAGCTCGCCACGCACGTCACGGCCTTCGCGCGGGGCCTCAAGCAGCGTGGGCTCCAGCCCGGCGAGCGGGTGGCGCTCTTCCTGGAGAACAGCGCCCGCTTCGCCATCGCCTACCTGGGCGTGCAGGCCGCGGGCGGCGTGGTGGTGCTGGTCAACACCGCCTACCGGCAGGTGGAGCTGGCCCACATCCTGTCCGACGCGGAGGTGTGCGGCTGCGTCACCGGCGCGGCGGGCGCCGCGGAGCTGGTGCCGCTGCGGGCCCAGCTTCCCTCGCTCCAGTGGCTCGTCACGGTGGAGCGCCCCACCACCGCGCTGCCCGACTCACTCACCAACATCCCCTTCGACACGCTGCTGGCGGAGGCGCCGCCGCCTCGGTGACGCTGGCGCTGCCGCGTCCGGAGGAGCTGGCCGTGCTGGGCTACACCTCCGGCACCACGGGCCGCTCCAAGGGCGCCATGCTGCTGCACCGCAACCTGCTGGCCAACGTGCGCGCCGTCACCGAGGCGTGGCGCTGGACGGCGCAAGACAGGCTGCTGCTCACGCTGCCGCTGTTCCACACCCACGGCCTCATGGTGGGCCTGCACGGCACGCTGTTCACCGGCGCCAGCGTGGACCTGCGCCGCCGCTTCAACGCCGCCGAGGCGCTGGCCTCGCTGAGGGACGACCCCTCGCTCACGATGTTCTTCGGCGTGCCCACCATGTACAGCCGCCTGCTGGAGGAGGCCCGCGCGTCGGGGGTGAAGCCGCGCGCGCTGCGCCTGTGGGTGTCCGGCTCGGCGCCGCTCAGCCCCCAGCTCTTCACGGACATCGAGGCGGAGCTGGGCGCCCGCATCCTGGAGCGCTACGGGATGACGGAGACCATCATGAACACCACCAACCCCTACGAGGGCGAGCGCCGCCCCGGCACCGTGGGCTTCCCCTACCCCGGCCAGGAGGCGCGCGTGGTGGACGTGCGCACGCGCCAGCCGCTCCCGCGCGGCGAGACGGGTGAAATCGAGGTGCGGGGGCCGCACGTCTTCGCCGGGTACTGGCGCCGCCAGGACGCCACCGCCGAGTCCTTCGACGCGGAGGGCTGGTTCCGCACGGGGGATCTGGGAGACCTGGACGCGGACGGCTACCTGCGCATCACCGGGCGGGCGCGCGAGCTCATCATCAGCGGCGGCTTCAACGTGTACCCGCGCGAGGTGGAGGAGGTGCTCGCCATGCACCCGGGCGTGGCCGAGGTCGCGGTGCTGGGCCTGCCAGACGCGGACCTGGGCGAGCAGGTGGTGGCCGTGGTGGTGCCCCACGCGGGCGCGTCACCGCCGGAGGCGCGGGCCCTGGTGGACTGGTGCAAGGACCGGCTCGCCAGCTTCAAGAAGCCGCGCCAGGTCGTCTTCACGGACGCGCTGCCGCGCAACGCGTTGGGCAAGGTGCAGAAGCACCTCTTGCGCGCCTCGCTGGTGACACCCGGCGCGCCGGAGACACGGTGAGCGCCCGGTTCCGAACAGACGCCGCGCAATTGCGTGGCGTGCGCACCTCACTGGCCTAGGTTCGCGCCCAGGGCGGAAGGAGCATCGTGTGACGGACACCTCTGAGCGGCCGGAAGAACCCGACGCGAGGGTTCCCAGCGGCGTGCCAGGGCTGGATGCGCTCCTGCGCGGCGGCTTTATTCGCGGGGGCACGTACATCATCACGGGGTCGCCGGGGACGGGGAAGACCATCCTGGGCAACCAGTTCTGCTTCGCCACCGTGGCCCAGGGGGGCCGCGCCATCTACCTCACGGTGCTGGGTGAGTCCCACGCGCGGATGATGCTGCACCTGAACAGCATGCGCTTCTTCCACAAGGAAGAGGTCGGCCGCGCGCTGAACTACGAAAGCGGCTCCGCCGCTCTCAAGGCGGAGGGACTGGCGGGCCTCAGCCGGCTCATCTTCCGCGCGGTGCGCGAGCACGGCGCCACCGTGCTGGTGGTGGACGGCCTGGTGGCCGTGGAGGAGCGCTCCGAGGACCCACTGAGCTTCCGGGAGTTCCTCCACGGCCTCTGCGTCCACAACGCGCTCGCGGGCTGCACCACCTTGCTGCTCACCGGGCAGCGCAGCGACATGTCCGACCCGCGCTACGCCATGGTGGACGGCGTCGTCGCCCTGGACCAGGAGCACATCGGCGTGAAGTCGGTGCGCCTGGTCGAGGTGACGAAGTTCCGCGGCGGTCCGCAGGTCCCCGGCCGGCACGGCTTCCAGATTTCCAACGACGGCCTGTCCATCCATCCCCGCATCGAAGCCCTCCACACGCGGCTGCCCACGCGCACGCCCGCGACGGACGTGCGGCTCACCTTCGGCCTCCCCGCGCTGGATGAGATGCTCTCCGGCGGCCTGGTGCGGGATTCGTCCACGCTGGTGGCGGGCCCGCCCGGCAGCGGCAAGACGCAACTGGGGCTGCACTTCCTGGCGGAGGGCGCACGCCGGAAAGAGGCCGGGCTGTACCTCGGCTTCGTGGAGTCGCCGTCCCGGCTGGTCAACAAGGCGGAGCGGCTGGGGCTGGCGCTGGGCGGACACGTGGACGCGGGCCGGGTCCACCTGGTGTCCCGCGTGGCGGCGGAGGCGCAGCCGGACGCGCTGGCCGAGGAGCTGTTCGGGTGGGTGAAACAGCACGGCGTCCAGCGGCTGGTGCTGGACGGACTGGAGTCCTTCTGTCAGGAACTCACGGACTCCAAGCGCACGCCCCGCTTCCTCGCCGCCCTCATGCACGAACTGCTCAACCTGGGCGTCACGCCGCTGCTCCTCCAGCAGACGCGCGCGCTCGCCGCGCCGGAGGCGGACGCGCGGCTGGACGTGGAGGCGCTCGTCGACAACGTCCTGGTGCTGCGGATGGTCGCGCTGCGCTCGCGGCACTACCGCGTGCTCTCCGTGCTGAAGGCGCGGGAGAGCGACCATGACACGGCCCAGCGCCTGTTCTCCATGACGCCCCGGGGCATCGAGGTGGCGGAGGACAGCGAGAGCGCCGAGGCCGTCTTCACCGGGCAGCCCCACGCCCGGCCGGCGTCCTCACGGAAGCCGCAACGCAAGGCAGGGAAGAAACCGGTCCGGCGCGCAAAGCCGTCCCGGCGCGGGGGACGTGGCGAATGAAGCGGCTTCTCATCGTGGACGACGAGCTGGCCATCGTCGAAGCACTCCAGGACATCCTCTCCGTGGAGGGCTACGACATCGTCACCGCCTTCAACGGCGCGGAAGGCCTGCACCGCATGGCGGACGCGAGGCCGGACCTGGTGCTGCTGGACTTGATGATGCCCGTCATGGACGGCCGGGAGATGCTGCGCCGCATGCGCGAGGACCCCGGCCTGCAGGGCATCCCCGTGGTGGTGATGAGCGCCGGCCGCATCTCCGACGAGGAGCGCCGCTCCAGCGCGCGCTTCCTCGCCAAGCCCTTCGAGCTGGACGTGCTGCTCGACACCATCGCCGAGCTGCTCGTCGAGCCTCAGCCCAACGCCTAGGCCGGCGTCCCGCGGAAGAGGGTGTCGCGGTAGTACTGCAGCTCCGAGATGCTGGCCCGCACATCCGCCAGGGCGGTGTGGCCGCTGGGCGCCTTGCGCGGCTCCACCAGGTTCGGGTACCAGGCGCGCGACAACACCTTGAGGCTCGTCACGTCCACCATGCGGTAGTGCAGGTAGCGCTCCAGCATGGGCATGTAGCGGATGAGGAAGCGCCTGTCGGTGTGGATGGAATTGCCGCAGAGGATGCCCTCGCCCAGGGCGCAGTGCTCGGCGACGACCGACATCACATCCCGCTCCGCCACGCGCAGCGAGGTGTTGGAGGCCCGCACCTTCTCCAACAGCCCATTGCGGGTATGCATCTCCCGGACGACGGGCTCCATGCGGAGGAGCGACTCCTCTGGCTGCCAGATGACGCGCTCCACCTCCGCGAGCGGCCGCAAATCCGGGCCGGTGATGATGACGCCCACCTCGATGATGGAACACGTCTCAGGGTCCAGGCCGGTCATCTCCAGGTCCAACCAGACGAAGCGCTGCTCACTCGAAATCATGCGGCGGACCCTACCAGCCCGCGCGCGCGCCCGGGGACCTCATTGCTCCACGTCCGTGTGGACATCCATATCCGAGGCCAGCGTCCGGTGCACCGGGCAGCGGTCCGCGATGGCCACCAGCGCCGCGCGCTGCGCGTCCGTCAGCGGCCCCTCCAGCTTCACCGTGCGTTGCAGGCGGTCCATCTTCCCGTCCTTCGTCTCGCACTCCTCGCACGCCTTCGCGTGCACCTTCTCGTGGCTCAGCCGCACGTGGACGTGCTCCAGCGGCCAGCCCTTGCGCGCCGCGTAGAGCCGCAGCGTCATCGCGGTGCACGCGCCCAGCGCGGCTGTCAGCAGTCCGTAGGGCGTGGGGCCCGTGTCCTCGCCCCCCACCGACAGCGGCTCGTCCGAGCGCAGCCGGTGGGCTCCCACGCGGATGTCCTGCGCGAAGCGGCCCTCGCCCGCCTCGTGGACCTCCACCATGCCCGGCGGCAGGGGCGCCTCGCGCTCGCGCACCGGCGTCACCTGGCGCGCGGCCCAGAGGCCCAGCACGTCGGCGGCGTAGCCCGCGTCCGCGTCATGGGACAGGAAGTGGTCCGCGCCCTCCAGCAGCATCAGGCTGGCCGGACGGCGGGCCATGGCCGCCCATCGCCGGGCATGCTCCAGCGGCACGTACCGGTCCTCGGGCGCGTGCAGGGCCAGCACCTCGCCCGGGAAGGCGCCCAGCGTCCGCCGCAGGTGCGCCTCGCCGATGTCCTGGAGGAAGCGGCGCGTGAGGCGCAGGCGGCCCGGTCCGAAGTCCAGCGTCCCCTCCCCCGCCTCCCGCGCGGCGGACGGCAGCCGCTCATGGACGGGGGCGGCCCCCACTGGCGCGTTCACCAGCGCCAGCGCGGCCGTGCCCGACGCCTGGACGGCGGCCTCCAGCGCGCCCTCGTCCAGCAGCGGCGCGCCCAGCACCAGCGTCACCGCCGGCGCACCGTCGCTCCACGCCAGGGGCACCGCGGCGAACGCATGCGGAGCGCCAAAAGCCTCCGCCACGCTGGCGCCCGACTTGATGAGGCCCGCCACGTCCAGCTTCGCCGCGTCCGAGGACGGCTCGGCCCCGGTCACCGCGTGGAACTGCGCGTCAGGGGTGGCCACGGCCACCACCACGCCCTTGAGTTCCTGGGGAATCACGGCTTCGACGGCGCTGCGCACCGCGGCGAAGCGCTCGGCGGTGAAGGCGCGGGCAGCGGCGGCCTCCGACTCAGCGCGCTCCCGCTCCCGCGGGTTGCGGGGCGCGGGCTGCTCGGGCGTCTGCGGGACGGCGGCGGACACCACTTCCGGCAGGGCGGCGAGCTTCAGCGCCAACGACTGAACTTCGGCACGACGTGCATCCACACGGCGCGCCACCTCGGCGGCGCCAGCGGAAGCCTGGGCCGATGCTCCGGCGACGGCGCGCTCGCGCAGCGGTCCCGACAGCATCGGCAGGTGAGCAACGCCCAGTCCGATGACCAGGAATGCGAAGACGAGGAACTTGAGGCGGACCATCGCCGTCCTTTTAGCCCGAGGTTGAAGGGTTCCGCTTATAGCGTTCACCGTTCGGCCCCAGCAAGATTCGGGCACTGGACACGACGAGCCCGGCCGCCAGGTGTACGACCTGGGAGGCCGGGCCCTTGCCGCCGCTTTTCGCGATTAGTAGGTGGGAACGTCGGCCGCCACGTCCTGGGGCAGGCCGTTGGTATGCACGTCGCGCCGCCGCTCCAGCAGGCGCTTGATGCTCTTCTCCAGCCGGTCACGCGACGCGTCGATGGCGGGGAACAACGAGTCCGCCGACTCCGTCACGTGCACGGAGGAGAGCCCGGGCAGACGCACCGTCACCCGGCATTCCTTGTCCACGCCGCCCTTGGGCCCATTGGTGTCCACCAGCGAGATGTCGATTTCCGCCGCCTCGTCATCCGCGAACCGTTCGATATGGCGCACCAGGTGTTCGTCGACATACGACTTGAGAGCATCCGACAGGTCCAGGTGCACTCCACGCAGCAACACCTTCATGGCATTTCCTCCGGACCCAAACATGGGCAGCCTGACGCCCGGTGGTGAGCCACCCCCCACCCATCAATGACGCCCCCGCGCCGCTCCCCTGCTCTCCAGGCAGGAGGCCGGCGGAGCGCTCGCGTCCGGTGCGGACGAATCGTCACCGCCGCGCGGGTTTCCCAAAGGCATGGGCGACGAGCGAATCAAAGTCTTGCTGGTCGAGGACGACGGGGACAGCCGGGAGCTGCTGGCGGAGCTCCTGGAGTCGGAGTTCGACGTGAGGACCGCCACGGACGGCGTGGATGGCCTGAAGGTCTTCGAGGCCGAACACCCGGACGTGGTGGTGACGGACGAATCCCTCCCGGGGATGAATGGCACCGAGCTCGCACAAAAGGTGAAGGAGCGAGAGCCGCGTGCCCGTGTCATCCTCGTGTCCGGCTACACACAGGTGCAAGGCGCTGAACACTGCGACGTGGTGCTGCGCAAACCCATCGACGTGGAGCGCCTCAGCGCCGCGGTGGGCAGGCTGGGCGACGAAGCGCGGCACTGAACGAAGTGGCGGGCCCCGGGTGCCGTCCACGGAGGCCAGACCTACTATTTTCCTCCAGACACCCACGGGCTGGGAGGGACGGCAATGAAATACTGCGCCAGGTGCGGCTCCGAGTATCAGGACAGCGTTCAGCAGTGTGCTGACTGCCCAGGCAACCTGCTTCTCGTGAGCGCGGAGGAGATGCGCAGCCGGGGGCTGCCCCTGCCGCATGAGCTGGATACGCGCGTGTTCGTCCGGGCCGGCTCCGCCGAGGACCCCTTCACCGCCGAGGTCTATACGCAGCTCCTCCAGGACGCGAACATCCCCGTGCTGGTGCGCGCCGGCCGCTCGGGCGTCGTGGACAAGCTGACCACCGGCAACGTGCTCCCCTGGTGGGAGATTCACGTGCCCGCCGAACAGCAGGTGCGGGCCGCGACGCTGCTCGAACAGGAGCGGCTGCGCGAGCTGGCCACCAACGATGAAGCCGCCGCGGCGGCCGAAGCCGAGGAGCGGGAGACCGAGGCCAGCGCGCCGCCGCCGCCTGGCATCTGAGCGGGCCTCAGGGGACCGGGCGCATCACCGAGCCGCCGCTGGCCACGTCGGGCCGGCGCGGCTCGAAGAGGCTGACGCCCGTCACCTTCCACTTCGAATAGCGGCCGTTGCGGGTGAGGAACGTCTCCAGGTCCTCGTCCACCACGCGGTTGTAGCCGCCGCGCGAGGCGTGGCGCAGGTACGTGCGCTTCTTGCGCTGGACCACGAAGCCCAGGTGGGTGATGCGCGTGGCCTTCAGCGGCAGGTCCTCCCGGAGCACCACCAGGATGGTGCCCGAGGGGATGTCGCGCGCGTGCGCCATCACCCGCTCCAGGGGCAGCATGTTCAGCGTGTACGTGCCCACCACCTGCTGCGCCTTGGGCAGGCCCAGCGCCTGCGACGAACGCGACTGCCAGGTGTGCTTCGTCAGGGACTTCGAGACGGTCACCGCGTCACCGCCCGCGTAGCGCCGCGTCACGTCCGTCAGGAAGCCCTTGCGGACGTTGTTGGGCAGCCACTGGGCCTCCATCAGATGGTTGCGGTCCTCATAGGTCGGCGCGCTCGCATAGCGGATGCGCTCCAGGAGCGGCGCCACCTCTTCCTCGTTGGCCGCCAGGCTCAGCGCCAGCGACTGCTCCACGAAGGTGAGGCAGTCCACCGCGTCCAACCGGAAGGTGGGGTCGGGGTCCACGCCGCGGCCCTCCCCCAGCGGAGACAGCACGTAGGGCGTATTGATGAAGCGCTCGCTCATCCGCAGCAGACGCCCGGCGAGCGGCGCGCCCGCGTCCTCGGCCACGAGCGCCGCGCGCTGCTCCGCGCTGAGCCCTTCCCAGCCATTGGGCTTCGCCGGCCGGGCCGTGGCGAGCTGCTTGGACGCCGCGGGCGATTCGAGGAGCGCCTCCGCGCCGGGGCGGGCGTCCGCCTCTTCCACGGGGGTGGGAGCCACGGGCGCCTGCGACAGCAGCGCCGCGGCCAGGACCGCGACGACCGTCATTGCGCGACACCCGCCTTGCGCAGGATGGCCTTGCGCCGGTCGTCGCGGAGCTGGAGCGTCTCCAGTTCCCGCTCGTAGGCGAGCTTCTCGTCGGACCTGGCGTTCCACGACGCCAGCACCAGCCACTCCAGCATCGACGCGTCCCCGCCCTCGTGGAGGATGCGGGCGGCGGAGGCGGCCAGCGCGCGGTCCTTGTCCTCCAGCAGCGGCTTGAGCGCGGGCGCGGCCTTCTTCGCGCTGACGCCCTCGTAGAGCTCCAGCCCCTGCCGGCGCACGAAGCGGTCCTCCGAGCCGAGCAGCTTGCCCGCGAAGGCGAAGCCCTCCGGCGAGCCCAGCCGGCACAGGCCGCGCGCGGCGGCGAAGCGGGTGCTCTCCGAATCGCTCGCGAGGAACTCCTTCAGGGCCGGGGCCTGCCTGGCGTCCCCGGCCTCACCCGCGGCGGCGAGCAGGGCCGCGCGCACTTCCAGCTCCGGCTCCATCTTGGCGGCCTTCAGCAGCACGGCCCCCATCTTCGGGTTGCGCGAGGCGCCCAGGGCCCGCGCCGCCTCGCGGCGCACGCCGCTGCTCTTGTCCTGGAGCAGGGGCACGGTGACTTGCGTGAGGCGGCTGTGGAGCTTCGCCAGGCCCTGCGCGGCATACATGCGCACCGCGCTGTCCTCGTCCGACGCCAGCCCCGCCAGGGTCGCTCGGCGGCGCGGGTGCCCAGCCCCGCAAGCACCGCGGCGAGGTTGCGGCGCAGCCGCTCCTCGTGGACGGTGCGCAGCGTGGAGGCAATCTCCCGGGCCGCGTAGGCCTCCTCGCGCAGGTAGCGCAGGCGGGAGACGGCCGCGGGGACGGCGCCGCCCTGCACGACGGTCTGGATGACCGCGTCCGTCTCGGCGCGCTTGGAGGTCCGCTTGGCGGCGGACGCGGGCCCGGACAGGGCGGCCCAGGGGAGGAGCAGCGACAGGAGGAGGACGAGACGAGCGGACGGAGGCACGGGGCCCCGACGATGGCAAGGGCCGCGCCGGCCGTCAAAGTCCCGCCCCATGGCCGGCTCCCCGGCCAGCACGTCTGCCCGATTCTTGACCCTCCAGGGAGCGATTGATACGACCGCGAGGTTTCACCCCTCTCTCAAGGCGCCACCCCATGAAGAAGCTGATGGCGTTGCTGGCGGTGTCGGGGACGCTCACCGCGTGCGGCCCCGTGAAGTCCACCGCGAACATCCTCGACGCCGAAGTGCAGATCCAGGCCGCGCGCACCGCTGGGGCGGAGAAGCTCTCCCCCTACGAGTGGACCGCCGCCAACCTGTACATCGCCAAGGCACGCGAGGAGGTGGGGTACTCCGATTATCAAGCGGGCGTGGACTTCGCCGTGAAGGCGTCCCGCTACGCCAACGAGGCCCGCGAGAAGGCCATGGCCGTGGCCGGCAGCACCGAGTCCGGCGGCCGCACTCCGAACCCGTGACGACCGAGCGCTCCCCGATGACGCGTCCTTCCCTGGTCACGCTGCTCCCTGTCCTCTTCACCCTCTCCTGTGTCAGCGGCAGCAAGATTCGCGCGGACACGGAGGTGCTCGCGGCCAACGTGGAGCGCGCCCGCCGCAGCGGCGCCCTGCGCTGCGCGCCCGTGGAGCTGGCCACCGCCGAGGCCCACCTCGACTTCGCTCGTGGCGAGTTGAGCCAGGGCAACAGCGGCCGCGCCGACACCCACGCGCGCACCGCCGACGCCGCGGTGAACCGCGCGCTGGAGCTCTCCAAGAACTGTGGCCCACGCCAGGTGCTGGTGCGCGACCGGCCAGAGGCCCCGCAGCCGCAACAGCCCCAGCAACCGCAGCAGCCGCAGGTGGTGGTCCGCATCGAGGAGACGGACAGCGACGGCGACGGCATCCTGGACAAGGACGACCCCTGCCCCGACCAGGCCGAGGACATGGACGGCTTCCAGGACGAGGACGGCTGCCCCGACCCGGACAACGACAACGACGGCGTGCTGGACGGCAACGACAAGTGCCCGCTCACCCCTGGCGTGCCGGAGAACCAGGGCTGCCCGGCGGAGGCCCCCAAGGACCGCGACGGAGACGGCGTCCCCGACAACGTGGACCAGTGCCCCGACCAGGCCGAGGACAAGGACGGCTTCCAGGACGAGGACGGCTGCCCCGACCCGGACAACGACGGCGACGGCATCATCGACACCGCCGACAAGTGCCCCAACGAGGCCGGCCCGATGCAGAACCTGGGCTGCCCCATCGTCGACAAGGACGGTGACGGCATCCTCGACAAGGACGACAAGTGCCCGGACGAGCCGGAGGACAAGGACGGCTTCCAGGACGAGGACGGCTGCCCCGACCTGGACAACGACGCGGACGGCGTCCCGGACGTCCAGGACAAGTGCCCCAACGAGGCCGGCCCGGCGGAGAACGGCGGCTGCCCGGACAAGGACACCGACGGTGACGGCATCGTGGACCGGCTGGACGCGTGCCCGGAGGAGCCCGGCGTCCAGGAGGAGCGCGGCTGCGCCAAGCAGTACAAGATGGTCGTCATCAAGCGCGACCGGATCGAAATCAAGAAGCAGATCCTCTTCAGCTCCGGCTCGCACAAGATTTACGGCAAGCAGAGCACCGCGGTGCTCGACGACGTGGCGCAGGCCCTGCGCGACGCGCCGTGGATCAAGCGCATCCGCATCGAGGGCCACACCGACTCGTTGGGCAACGACGCCGCCAACCTGCGGCTGTCCCAGCGCCGCGCGGACGCCGTCATGGCGCAGCTCCTGCGCCGTGGCATCGACCCGGGCCGCCTCGAGGCCGTGGGCTACGGCGAGACGCAGCCGATTGCCCCCAACAGCACCAAGACGGGCCGCGCGATGAACCGCCGGACCGAGTTCAAGGTGGGGAACCAGTAGCCGCGCCCTGCCCCGGCCTCACCTGGCCGGGGCACGACGCAACAGAACGCCTCCGGGGCCCATGGCCTCGGAGGCGTCTTCGTTTCAGGAGTTCAGCCGTCCTTCAGGAGCTCGTGGAGGACCTCGGTGGCATACGCGCCCCGAGGCAGCTCGAAGGTGAGCCAGAGGTCCTCGCCATCCGCCGTCTTCTCCGAGGACAGCTCGGGCGAGCCCAGGCGGACGCGGTAGGGCCGGCGGCTGCCTTCCGTCTCACCGCCGCCGCGCTTGAAGTCCTCCGGCGTGACGCCCGCGTCCGTCAGCAGCCGCGCCTCGAACTCGGCCACGGCGCCAGCGGACGCCGTCATCTTCGGCCCGAAGAGTGGCCCCGCGGGGCTCACCTCGAAGGCGGCCACGCGAGGGCCATCCACGTCGGGTGACTCGCACACGAAGAGGCCGCCCGTCTCCTCCTTGCGCAGCACGTCGCCCTCGAGCGCGATGGCCAGGGTGCCCGCGTGCAGCCGCGCCGCCAGCGCCTGGTTGAACAGGCGCGACTGGAAGGCGGACAGGAACAGCTTGCGCTGGAAGCGGTCCGGCCGCTTCGGCAGCCGCTGCCCCAGCACGAGCAGCCGGCCCAGGTCCGCGTTGTCTCCCGCGCGGCCGAAGCGCTGCTCTCCGAAATAGTTGGGCACACCCTGCGCCACCAGGCGGGAGAAGCTCTCCCGCGCCGCGCCCGCGTCCTTCACGTCGCGCAGGCGCAGCCGGAAGCGGTTGCCCCGAAGGTGCCCGGTGCGGAGCTTGTTGCCATGGCGCTTCGTCCACAGCACCTGGACGCCGTCGAGCGCGAAGTCCGGCACCTTCGGCTCGGCGCGCGCGGGCACGGACACCAACTGCCGGGTGATGGCGTGCCGGTCCTTCATCCCCGCCACACCGATGTCGTCCTCGGACACACCCAGCGACGCGGCCAGCGCGCGCACCAGCTCGCGCGTGTCGCGGCCCCGCTTCTCCACCCAGAGGTAGAGGTGCTCCCCTTCCCCAGAAGGCAGATAGGCGGGGACCTCCTCGACCTCGAAGTCCTCGGGCACCAGCTTGAAGGCGCCCCCACAACCGGGCACCTCCACCGTAAGGCGCGGCCAACCTGAATCCGTCACGAAGCCTCGAGCGTGGCCAGCAGTTCCTTCACGCGGCGGGCAAGGTCCTCGTCCGCGCGTGACTCCAGCAGCTCGCCGGCCTGGAAGAGCAGGAAGAACATCATGTCGCTGAGCGCCTGCTTGAAGGACGCCAGGGGCTCACTGCCGAGCTGCGCGCGGTGGCGCTCGAAGCTCTCGATGAGCTTGTTCTCCGGGAGGCTGCCGTCCGGGGCGAAGGCCAGCCCCTCCAGCACCGGCGAGGACGACAGGCCCTGGCCGGAGAGGGCCGCGTTGGCCGCCGCGATGAACTCGCGGTCCATGCCCTGCTTGGCCACCTCGTCGCGAATCTCACGGAAGATGAAGTTGAAGACGCGAGCCACCGGGCGCGGATCCACCGTCACCGCGGGGCGCGCGGGCGGACGGGCCGGCGCCGCGTTCTGCGCGGTCCGCTCCGGCGGCTGGGGAATCGGCGTGGGCACGCCGGGCCCCGGCACCATCAGCGGCTTGTCCGTCACCGCCGCGAAGCCTCCCTCCAGCAAGCGGAAGACGACCTTGGTGACGTCGAACTCGGACAGGCGGGCGGCGTGCCCCAGCTCCAGAATCGTGCGCCGTCCATCCAGCAGGGCCAGCACCCGGTCCTCGTCCTCCTCCAGCTTGCCGTCCGAGGGACGCTTGCGCGTCACGTACAGCCGGCCATGGGGGATGCGCTTCCGGAAGTGCGCCATCTCGTCAATCTTCCGGATGCTGTCCATCAGCAGGCTCTGCGTGGAGAGCTGGATGATGTGGCCCGACTTGTCCTCCACCGGCTGGTCGATGAGGAAGAAGTTCCCCTCCCGGCACAGGACGATGGCGTGGAAGATTTCGCTCACCTGGTGGGTGACGCACTTGAAGAGGTCGTGCGACTTGAGCAGCCCCTTCTCCACCAGTGAGCGCCCCACCTTGGAGGGCGGGTGCTCACGCAGGGCCGCCTCCACATGGGCGCGCTCCACGTAGCCCATCCGTACCAGCACCTCGCCCAGCCGGTCGGCCGGGTCGTCGGACGAGGCGCCGCGTATCTCGCCCTCGCGAAGGGTGACGGAGCGCTCTCCACCCGGAGAATGCACGCGCACCACCCCGCTCCAGCGGGACTGGCTGAGGAAGGCGATGAGGTCCGACAGGGGGAAGCCCCCCGCGTCACCCGCCAGCACCACGCGCGGCACCGGGATGGAGCCCCCTTCGGCTGGCGTGCGTGAGAACACCAGCAGGTCGGGCGCGGTCGCCATCAGCGCATACGTGCCCGAGCGCCCCGCCAGCGGTGAAGGCACATGCCGGTCCTCGGGGACGAGCTGCGCCGACGCGTCGATGCGGAAGCGGGGATTCATGGTGGCGTCAGTCAGCCGCCCAGGCGTTCTTGTTGGCGGACCATTCCAGCTCGTCCTCCAGGCTGTGGGACAGCATCTCCGGCTCCACGAAGGCCAGGTCGAGCGCGCGCCCGTTGAAGTACACGGAGGGCGTGCCGCTGATGCCCGCCGAGCGGCCCTGGCCGCGGTAGCCGTCCAGCTCATCCTTATAGGCGTCCGTCTTCAGCAGCGCCCCCAGCTTCGCGCCGTCCAGGCCCAGCGACGTGGCCAGGGCGGCGATCGCCTCCGGCTTGAGGTTGGACTGGTTCTCGAAGAGGGCGTCGTGCATCTGCCAGAACTTGCCCTGGTCCCGGGCCCACAGCGCCGCCTGCGCCGCCTGCTTCGCGTTGGGGTGCATGGACAGGGGGAACGGCAGGTAGCAGAAGCGCACCTGCTGCGCGTGCTTCTTGGCGAAGGCCTCCAGCACCGGGCGGGCCTTGGCGCAGTAGGGGCACTCGAAGTCGGAGAACTCCACCACCGTCACCGGCGCGCCGGCGGAGCCCATGCACATCCGATCATCCACCTTGAACTGCGCCCGGGGGTTGTGAAACGCGGCGTAGTAGGTGGACAGGGAGAGGATGACCTCGGTGGCCGGGATGCCCTCGGACACCATGCGCGCGGCCACCTGCGCCTTGCGCTTGGCGTGCTTGCAGGGGGTGTGCGTCTTCAGACAGGCGCCCAGCGTGTGGGGGCAGCCGCAGTAGCAGAAGTCGTCGCTGAAGACGGTGGCCAGCTCCCGCTTCGCCGTGGGCGACAGCGAGGAGAAGTCCATGCCGGGAATGCCCGACACCGCGGAAGCCGGATCCACGGGCGCTGCGGGCTCGGCGGGTGCCGGAGCGGCGGGAGCGGGCGCAGCCGGAGCCGGGGCGGACGCCGCCGACGGGCCGCCAGTGGGGGCCGCGCTCTCGGGATTCTTGCACCCTGGGGCCGTCAGGACCGCGGCGGCCAGCAGGGGAACGACACGCTTCCAACAGGAAAGGAGCACGCGGCGGGTCTTAGCGACGCGCGCGGGGCTTGTAAAGCAACGCCAGCCTTGGCAGGGAAGCGCTTGTTCATCATGCCCAGAGTCCTGCTGTTGCATACCGGGGGTACACTCGGAATGGCCGGGGGACGCCCGTCCGCCCTGCGCCCGGCAGCCTTCTTCAAGACACTCAAGGCCCGGGTGCCTGAGCTGTTCGAGCTGGCCGACATCGAGCTGGAGCTGTTCTCCAACCTGGACAGCTCTGAGATGCAGCCGGAGCTCTGGAGCCGGATGGCCGCGCACCTCCACGCGCGCCTGCCCCACTTCGACGGGGCCGTGGTGACCCATGGCACGGACACGCTCGCCTACACCGCGAGCGCCCTCTCCTTCATGTTGCGCAACCCGCCCTGCCCCGTGGTGCTGACGGGCTCGCAGCGGCCGTTGGGGAAGATCCGCTCGGACGCGCGGCTCAACCTCATCGACGCGGTGATGTCCGCGCTGCAGGGGCCGAGGGAGGTCACCATCTGCTTCGACTCGCACCTGTACCGGGGCAACCGGGCGCGCAAGGTGAAGGTGGCCGAGTACGACGCCTTCGACAGCCCCAACTGCCCCGTGCTGGGCACGCTGGGGGTGGACGCCACCTTCGAGCCGGGCCTCAAGCCCCGGGGGGCCTTCCGCCTCCAGGAGCGGTTGGACCCGCGCGTCTTCCTCTTGAAGGTGTACCCCGGACTGGACCCGGCGCTGCCGCTCCAGTTGCTGCCGCACGTCCGCGGGCTGGTGGTGGAGGCCTATGGGGCCGGCAACTTCCCCATCGACCCGGAGCTCGGGCGGTCGCTGCGGCCCCTCTTCCTCCAGGCGCGGGAGCGCGGCGTCCCGGTGGTGGTGGTGAGCCAGGCGCACCGCAATGGCGTGGACCTCTCCTTGTATGAGTCCGGAGCGGCGGCCCTGGAAGCCGGGGCCATGGGCGGCGCGGACATGACCCCGTCGGCGGCCCTGGTGAAGCTGATGCAGGGGCTGGCCTATCACTCCGGCGCGTCCGGGGCCCTGGCGCGCTACATCCAGGGACCGGTGGCCGGAGAATTGACCGTCGGAAGGCCGACAGTCGCCCCAGAGGCCCCCCTCCGGCGTCCCGCCACGCGGCGGTCCCGAGGGGAGTAGCGGAGAGTCGGGCAGTATGCTTGCCGCCGTTTAAAGGCGGCCCGTAAGATGGGTGCCGCGATGTCCGAGGAGAAAACTTCCGTCCATTCGATTTCGGACCTGCTGGGCAGTGCCCAGCAGCAGAGCGCCTATCTGATCGTCATCAGCGCCAAGTCCGCGGCGGGCATCGGGCGCATGTTCAAGCTGGACCGCTCCGAGGTCGTCCTGGGGCGCAGCGCCGAGGCGCAATTCCAGGTCGAGGATGACGGCATCTCCCGCAAGCACGCCAAGGTGGTGGCGCTGGGGGATGGGCGCTTCCAGTTGGTGGACCTGGCCAGCACCAACGGGACGTACCTCAACGGCCTGAAGGTCAACGCCGCGCCGCTCTACGACGGCGACAAGATCCAGATCGGCTCCAACACCGTCCTCAAGTTCTCCATCCAGGACGCGCTGGAGGAGCAGTACCAGCGCAGCATCTATGAGTCCGCCACGCGTGACGGCCTCACCCGCGTCTACAACAAGAAGTACTTCCTGGAGACGGTGCGCAAGGAGTTCAGCTACTGCCTGCGCCACCGGGTGCCGCTGTCGCTGGTCCTCTTCGACGTGGACCACTTCAAGAAGATCAACGACGCGTATGGCCACCCGGCCGGCGACTACGTGCTGACGCGCATCGCCCAGCGGGTGAGCGACACGGTGCGCACCGAGGACCTGCTCGCGCGCTATGGCGGCGAGGAGTTCGCGCTGATGCTGCGCGAGTCCGCCGAGGACCAGGCCCTGGCGTGCGCGGAGCGCTGCCGGTTCGCCGTGGACAAGGCCGACTTCGTCTTCGGCGGCACGCCCATCAAGGTGACCATCAGCCTGGGCGTGGCCACGCTGCTGGACTCGGACTTCTCCCAGCCCGAGGACCTCATCGCCGCGGCGGACAAGTACCTGTACCGCGCCAAGCGCGCGGGCCGGAACCGCGTGGACGCCAAGGCCATCAGCGGCCTCTGAGCCCTGGACGCGCGGAACGGGTTGCTGCCCGTCCGCCGCGCGCCCACGTGACGGACGGACGCCCAGGTCTCCGGCCTACTGGCCGAAGCCCAAGCGACGCAGTGCCTCCCGCGACACGTGCTGCACGTGGGAATCCGGGTCGCGCGCCGCGCGTCCGACAGCGCGGCGGCCG
>JBKGHI010000168.1:0-19213 GCA_046520405.1 Myxococcus sp. 1LA | reverse complement strand
CGTGCCCGAGTCCGGGCGGGCCGGGCGGCGAGCCGTGCCCTACTTCAGCGGCGCGGGCGGCTGCCGCGCGTCGGGCGCCAGGGCGCCGCTGCCGAGCCGGGAGATGCGGCCCGCCGCCTGGGCATGGGGCGACGGTGTCCCGGTGCGGAACGCCTCCGCCAGCACGTCCAGCGGCGAGTTCCCATCCGCCCGGGCCGGCGTGGACGGCTGATTCTTCAGCATGTCGTAGCCGTCCTTGCCGCTGGCGAGGAAGCTCAGCGTGGCCAGCCGGTACGTGGCCGCCGCGTCCAGCGGCTTGCCGCCCACCTTCACACCCAGCACCCGCTGCCCGGCGGGCCGGTCCGAATCGAAGGTGAACTCCATCCCGGATACCTGCGGGAAGCGGCCCGGCCGTGAGTCCTCACGGCTGAGGCTGACGCCATTCTCCAGCGCCGCGCGAAGCGTGTCCCCCTTCACCTCCAGCACCACCAGCTCGTCCGCGTAGGGAAGGATGGCGTGCAAATCCCGCCGCGTCACGCCGCCCGCGGGCAGCACCGCGTCCGCGCGCAGCGCCCCCGCGTTGACCAGGGCCACGTCCGCCCCCGCCGCCGCGCGGAACGCATCGGCGACGAACGAGCCCAGGTTCGTCTCCTGGGTGCGCACCTGCGAGGCCCGCGCGTCCAGCGCCACGGGGGTGCGGCCCACTCGCTCCGACAACTGGCCGAACAGCGTCGCATAGGGCTGCATCGCCGCGATGAAGGCCGCGTCCTCCGGCACCTGCCGCGTTACCGGCATCGTCTGCCACGTCACCTGCCGCACCGTGGCCGTCGCCGCGTCCACGTCCAATGTGAGCCGGCCCAGGTCCACCGCGTCCGCCGCCACCTTGAAGATGGGCGTGCCCGTGCTGCGGTCCTCCAGCGCCTCGTGGTCATGCCCGCCGAGCACTGCGTCCACCTTGACGCAGTGGGTGAGCGCCCGGTCCTGGTCCGCCGTCAGGTGCGTGAGGGCCACCACCACCTGGGCGCCCGCCTCGCGCAGCTTCGCCACCGCGTCCCGCGCCGCCTCGCAGACATCTCCGAAGTGCGTGTCCTTGCCGGCCTTGGTGGTGTGCTTCGTCTCCGGAATCACCACGCCGAAGAGGCCCAGCTTGATGCCGCCCAGCTCGCGCACAGCGGAGGCGTGCACGCCCGTGAAAAGCTCCCCCGTCTTCCCGTCCCGCACGTTGGCCGCGAGCCACGTGAAGCGGGACTCGCGGATGCGCTCGCGCAGCACGTCGTCGCCGAAGTCGAACTCGTGGTTGCCCAGCACCGCGTAGTCCAGGCCGAACGCATTCCACGCGTCCACCATGTGCTGCCCCTTGAGCGGCTTGCCGTCCACCTCCACGAGCGATTCCACGGACGGCGACAGCGTGTCCCCGCCCATCAGCGTCAGGACGTGCGGGCTGTCTTGAAGCACCTGCTTGCGCAGCGTCGCGGCGCGCGCCATGCCGCCCCGCTGGCCGTCGTCGACGGGCTGGACCTGGTAGACGTCCGCCAGGTGCAGCAGCGTCAGGCGCACCGTGCCGGAGGGCTGTGTGGGCATCGAAGAGGGGGCGCCCTTCGTGGCACAGCCACTGGCAAGGACCGCGGCCAACGCGAGCAGGGCCTCACGTCGGGCCAGCGCAGTCTTCTTCTTCATCGTGCGTCGCTCTCCCCAGCGCGCTCCCTGGGTGGGGCGCAACGTGTGGGGCGTATCGCACTCAGGCGGCGATGGCGAGCGCTGGGGACTTCACGCGCCGTGTCACACACGGGCCCAGGTGTGCCGGCTGATACGTTTGACGCAGCCCGGTATGGTGGAAAGTTACAGATTTCGTGCAGAGCCGTTTGCGCAGGATTCACGCCGGTTGCTAGGACGCTCCCTGACCAAGGGAGGTTGTCATCCATGACGCACAGCAACAGGTGGAGTGCGCTCCTGCTGGCCGGTGTGATTGCCGGCTGTGGGGAGTCCGCGCTCGAAGGGCAGCAAGGTTCCACGGAAGAGACGGCGGTCATCAGCCAGCAGCTCAGCTCGTCGACGCGTCCCGGCATGGGCGCCACCATCTACAACGGTGGCACCACGTTCCGTACCTGGGCGCCAATGGCGAGCCGGGTGTTCGTCTCCGGCGACTTCAACGGCTGGGGCACCTGGATTGAGCTGGGCAACGAGTTCAACGGCAACTTCTCCGGCGACGTGGCCGGCGCGGTGAAGGGCCAGAAGTACAAGTTCATCACCCGCAACCAGTGGGGCAGCGACGCGTGGCGGGCGGACCCCCGCTCGGCGTGGCAGGAGAACTCCACCGGCTCCAGCATCATCTACGACCACGGCGAGTACTGGTGGAACGCGCAGCAGTTCAGCACGCCGGCGTTCAACGAGATGATCATCTACGAGCTGCACGTCGGCACGTTCAATGATTCTCCCGGCTGGGGGCCTGGCAACTGGAACAGCGCCATCGCCAAGCTCGACCACGTCCGCGACCTGGGCGCGAACATGGTCAAGGTCATGCCCGCGTACGAGTTCGCGGGTGACTTCTCCTGGGGCTACAACGCGGCCTTCCCGTTCGCTCCGGAGAGCGCCTACGGCCACCCCAACGACATGAAGCGCTTCGTGGACGAGGCGCACATGCGCGGCATCGGCGTCATCTTCGACGTGGTGCACAACCACTATGGCCCCAGCGACCTGCCCATGTGGTGCTACAGCGGCGACTGCCTGGGCTCCGGCGGCGAGTACTTCTACAACGACTGGCGCAAGAGCACGCCGTGGGGTGACACGCGTCCGGACTACGGCCGCCCCGAGGTTCGCGCGTTCATCCGCGACTCGATGATGAACCTGCTCCACAACTTCCGCGGCGACGGTCTGCGCTGGGACGCCACCAAGTACATGCGCACGCAGGATGGCAGCGACTCCACCGCCATCCCCGACGCGTGGCGCGTGTTCCGCTCCATCAACCGCGAAATCAACTCCACGCAGCCCTGGAAGATCAGCATCGCCGAGGACTTCGGCGGCGGTGACTCCATCACCAACGGCTCCTCGTCCGACACCGCGGGCGGCGCGGACTTCGACTCGCAGTGGGGCGGCGACTTCGTGCACGCCATCCGCGCGGCGGTCATCGCGCAGAACGACGGCAGCCGTGACATGAACGCGGTGCGCAACGCCATCACCCAGCGGTACAGCGGGCGGCACACTGCGCGCGTCATCTACTCGGAGAGCCACGACGAAGTGGCCAACGGCAAGGCGCGCGTCCCGGAGGAGATCTGGCCGGGCAACGCGGGCAGCTGGGCCGCCAAGAAGCGCTCCACGCTGGCGGCGGGCGTCGTCTTCACCTCGCCTGGCATCCCCATGATCTTCCAGGGCCAGGAGTTCCTCGAGGACGGCTACTTCCAGGACACGGACCCGGTGGACTGGGGCAAGAACAGCACCTACGGCGGCATCCGCACGCTGTACCGCGACCTCATCCGCTACCGCCGCAACTGGTTCAACAACACGCGCGGCCTGCGCGGTGGCAACGTCAACGTCCACCACGTCAACAACAGCGGCAAGGTGATTGCGTACCACCGCTGGGAGAGCGGCGGCCCTGGGGACGACGTCGTCATCGTCGCCAACTTCAGCGGCACGTACTTCCCCAGCTACAACATCGGGTTCCCGCGCGCGGGCACCTGGTACGCGCGCTTCAACAGCGACGCGAATGTGTATTCCAGTGACTTCGGCAACACGGCGACCAACAACACCGTGGCCTACAGCGGCGCCAAGGACGGCATGGGGCACAACGCCTCGTTCGCCATCGGCCCCTACTCGCTGGTCATCTTCTCGCAGTAGCGCCTGACGGCACCGGACGCCCGGGGTGGAGTCTCCCGGGCGTCTGTTCGCGTCTCAGACGTTGTAGCGCCGGCCCTGCGCGAGCGGCTCGATGACGCTCGCGCCGGTGTCGAAGTCATCCGGGTAGTGGATGAGCCGCATCCGGGCACGCAGCTCGGCGGGCAGCGCCGCCAGCTTCTCGTAGGGCGTGTGCACGCCGTAGTTCGTCTCGTGGATGATGAGGTCGGCCTTCGACAGCCAGTCGATGAGGCCCTCGTCATAGGCGGTGTCCGCGCTGTACCCCAGGCAGCGGCCCCCCGCGTGGATGCGCAGCGCGGTGGTGGGCACGTGGTGGTACGTCATCCGGCTCTCGATGAGGAAGGGCCCGTGTCGCACGGTGGACTCCGTGGAGAGCGGCGTGTGCTCGAAGTAGTCCTCGAAGTGCTTGGCGTTGGGCGCCTCGCCGCGCTTCTCGATGAGGCACTCCATGCCCGCGGCCAGGTTGCCCTCCCAGAGCCGGTCGGCGACGGCGGGGTGGGCCAGCACCTCCAGCTTCCGCTGGAGCACGAAGAAGGAGAAGTAGCCCAGGCTCTCCAGGCCCGACGCGTGGTCGGCGTGAAGGTGGGTGAGGGCCACCGCGCTGACGCGGTCCGCGTCCAGGGGCACGCCGATGGACTCGGACGCCTCGCGCATCATCTTTCGGATGGGGTGCGGGCAGTCCACCAGCAGCACCTGGTCCTCGGCCTCCACGGCGAGGCAGGACGAGTAGCGCAGGGCGGAGAAGGCGTCGCCGATGCCAAGGGTGATGAAGGACAGGCTCAAGGCTGGCTCCGGAGGGAAGGGGCGAGTCGCTCCCGCAGCTTCGCCGCGACGGCGGGCGGACAGAAGGCGGAAACGTCTTCGCCGCGCGCCACGCGGGCCTTGAGTCCGCTGCTGCTCACCTCGGCCAGGTGGGCCTCGGCGGGGAGGAAGAGGGTGGACAGTTCCGGGGCCAGCGCCCGGTTGTTCTGCGCCAGCGTCGTTTCGAACTGGGCATCCGTGGCGCCGCGCACCCCGCGCAGCATGACGCTGGCGCCGATGTCCCGCGCGAAGTCGACGATGAGCCCCTGCGTGCGCGCCACGGTGACGTTGGGGTGGTGCGCCACGGCTTCGCGCAGCAGCGCCACGCGCTCGTCGGCGGACAGCAGGCTCTGCTTGTCCGGGTGGACGGCCACGACGACGACGACGTGGCCGAAGAGGCGGGCCGCCTGACGGACGACGGACATGTGGCCGGCCGTGACGGGGTCGAAGCTGCCGGCGTAGACGGCGATGGTCATCACGACACCTCGGGAGCGGCCTCGGAGCTCAGGCTCCGGGGCGGGTGGAAGGTGAGGGCGGCGTACAGCGTGCCCGCCGCGCACAGGAGCGCGGCCAGCGTGAAGTGGCCGGCGTAGCCCAGGGCCTGGGCGCTGAAGCCACTCAGCGCCGCCGCGGCGCCCGTGGCCAGCACCACCAGGGAGGCCTGCACGGTGTAGTCCGTGGCGGCGTGCTCCGGACGGCAGGCGTCCATCATCGCGGTGAACACGGCCGCGGTGGCCATGCCGCTGGCCACGTGCTCCACCCCGCAGACGAAGGTGAGCAGGGGCAGGGTCGCGGGGCCCTCGCCGCCAGGGCGTAGAGCAGCACCGCGCCGGCCTGGATGCCGCCGAAGACGAGCAGCGCCCGCCGCCGTCCGAGCCGCACCACCAGGCCGCCACCCAACAGCGCGCCCACGAGCCCCGCCGTGAAGCCCACGCCGCCCAGCATCCAGCCGATGGCCGTCAGCGACAGGCCCGCGTCCACCAGGATGGTGCGGAGCATGCCGGTGGCCAGGGCTTCGCCCGCCTTGTAGACGACGAGCAGCGTCAGCCACGCGCCGGCCCCCGGACGCTTCAGCCACCAGCGCAGGCCCAGGCTCTGCGCGGGCGGCGGCGCGGTGGGTGGCTCGCGGTAGAGGGCGATGGGCACGGTGGCCAGGAGCAACAGCACGCCCAGCGCGAGGAAGGTGGGGCGCCAGCCCACCGCGTCGAAGACGGCGAGCATCACCCCGCCGCCCAGAATCATCCCCACGCGGTAGGCCGCCACCTGGATGCCGTTGCCCCAGCCGCGCTCGGCCGGCGCGAGCAGGTCCACCGCCAGCCCGTCCGTGGCCACGTCCTGTGTGGCGGCGAGGAGGTTGATGCCCAGCACCGCGGCCATGAGCAGCCGCGTGTCCAGGCCGCCCTCCGGCAACGCGAGCGCGAGCAGCAGCCCCGAGGACAGGCACTGCAACGGCAGGATGTAGCCGCGCCGCCGCCCCCACCTCGCCGAGCCATGCCGGTCCATGGGCGGAGCCCAGAGGAACTTGAGCGCCCAGGGCAGCGCCAGCAGGTGGGCCAGGCCGATGGAGGGCAGTGACAGGCCCTGGTGGCGCAGCAGCACTGGCAGGGCCTGGGTGAAGAAGCCGAAGGGGAGCCCTTGCGACAGGTTGAGGCTGGAGAGCAGCCCCAGCTTGGTGGCCGTCTTCATGCGTCCTCCTTCGCGCCGGCCGGGTCCATCAGCCCCGCGGCCATGCGCTTCACCGTGCTGGCGGCGGAGCCCGCGGGGACCAGCCCCGGGACACTGGCGGCGAGCACGAAGTAGCCCTGCACCGCGGCGAACAGGCCGGCCGCCAACGCGGGTGCCTTGCGCTTCCCCACCACGGCGGCGACGAGCGACGTCAAGTGCTCCAGGTCGGCGCGCACCACCTGCTCGTAGATGGCCCGGACCTCGGGCTGGCGGATGGCCTCCGCGCTGATGGTGACCCAGCTCGCGACCGCAGCGGGGGCCGCGTCGTCGCCCGTGGCGAGGAAGGCCTCCACGAAGGCGTCCACCCGGGCCCGGGCGGCGTCTTCGCCCGCCACCCGTTCAAGCCGCGCCGCCACCCGCTGGCGCGCCTGCGCCGCGAGCTGCTCCACCAACGTGAGGAGAATCTCCTGCTTGCCGCTGAAGTGGTAGTGCACCAGCCCCGGGCTCAACCCCGCGGCCTTCGCGATTTCGCCCACGGAGGCGCGCTCGTAGCCGCGCTCCGACATGACCTTCAGCAGGCCCGCGACAATCTGCTGACGGCGCTCCTCGGTGTTGGATGGACGGGGCATGGTGGTGTGTTTGTTGGTTGTTTGACCAACTTATAAACGGGGCGGGCCACGGCGTCAATCGCACGGGCTTTCAGGGGCGGGCCTGGATGTGGCGGGGGGCCTGGGCGCTGCTAGCGTGGCGCGCATGACACGAATCGCGCGTCGCCGCCGAGCCGTGGTGGGGGCTGGACTCCTGTTGGGACTCTGCCTGGGCGTGCCGGGAGCCACCTGGGCCCGGCCGCCGCCGTGTGGGCCGGATGACCCGCCCGCTTTCTGCGACCCGAAGATGGTCGCCCTGAAGGTGCAGGATGGCCGGGGAACCACCGCGCTTCGCGTCGAGTCCGGGAGCGAGGTCCAGGTGCGCTGGCCTGACTGGCAGGGCATGTTGCGCGTGCTGGCCACGCGCCAGGACTCCGGGAGCTACGAGGTCGCAGTGTGGCTGCCAGGGAAGGATGCGCCTCTGAAGCGTGGGGTCCTCAAGAAGAAGGGGGCGGCGCTCACGCTCGTTCCTGGCAAGGACGTGCCCGCGGGCTACTTCGGCGCGGCGGGGCACCCCGTGAAGTTCACTCTCGATGAGTGAGGTGTGGCCATGAAGCTGCTTCGTTTCGCGCTCCTGGGGCTCGTCGTGGCCCTGGCATTCTCCGCCGGGGTCTGGTTCAGCAGCGGCACCGTGCCTTCGCAGGTGCCGTCAGGGGAGGGCGCCATCCCGCCTCCCGCTGTCGCATCCACTCCGTCTGAAACGCGCACCGCACCTCGTCCTTCCGCTGCGCCAACGCGGGCGTCTCCGGCGACAGAGTCTCCGACTGAAGCCACCGTGCTCCGCCGGCTCCCAGCGCCTCGCGACGTGCGCGCGGAGCAACCGCCCACGACCGAGCCCGCGCCTGAGACGCTGCCCCTCGCCTTCGCGCCCGAGCTGCCGGAGCCCTTCACGCCCAAGGGCTTCGAGCGCGTGGCCTTCCGCGCCGCCAACGAATGCGGCATGGGGCTCGACGTGGTGGCGGTGGACTGCTCCGAATTCCCCTGCATCGCCTGGACGCGGGCGAAGGACGACACCGTGAAGAAGTTCTCCATGGAGGAGTGCGAGCCCTGGGAAGAGGCCTTCCAGCACCGGACCATGGTCGTCGCGAGCGGGCAGTGGAAGGAGGGTGGCCCGGGCGCCGGTACCTGGCATGGATGCCGATGCCCGAGGACCCGGAGCTCAACCGCATCGCCATGCGGCGCGCCCGGGAGCGCACCGATGGCATGAAGGAAGCCCTGGGGTTGCGGTAGGCCCCGCGCCACTCAGGCCGGAACGGCGCCCGCGTGGATGGGGACCTCCCGCGCGGAGACGAGCGCCTCGATGCCCGCCGCCACCATGTCCGGCACCTCCAGCGCCGGGAAGTGGCTGGTGGCGGGGAGCTTCAGCACATGGAAGCCCGGGTGCGCCACGCCGAAGTCCACCTGCGCCGCCAGGTAGTCGTGTGACTCTGGCCGCGCGTACAGGTGCATCGTGAGCGGCATGGGCTCCAGCGCCGCCAGGGCGCGCAGCGGTGAGCCCTCGCGGGCGTAGGCCGCCTCAATCTCGCGTCCGGCGCGGGCCCACATGGCTTCGTCGAACGCGCCCATGTCATCGCGCACGAAGCGGCGGATGGCGGCGTCGTCGAGCCCCTTCAGCCACCCTTGCAGCAGGGTGTCCCGTACCTCGCTCCAGCGCTCCGTCTGGAGCCCGCGCACCGCATGAAGGAAGGTGGGCGTGGGCTTGGTGGCAATCCAGTCCAGGAGGACCATCCGCGGCACGCGCATGGGGCCCAGCGCCCGCCGCAGGTCCAACGCCCACCAGCCCGCGTGGGACATGGCCACGGGGACGATGTGCCGGGCGCCGCTGGCCTCGACGACCGCGAGCAGGTCCTCCAGCACCGTGGTGCTGTCGAAGTCGGAGCCACCGCCTTCGGATTCGCCGTGTCCCCGGAGGTCCACGGACAGGACGCGCCGGAAGGCGGAGCAGCGGGGAAGCAGCTTCTGGAAGCTCGCCCGGGTGGTGCACCAGCCGGGGATGAAGAGGAGTGCGGGCTCGCCCTGGCCCACGTCGTCGTAGCGGATACGGGCGCCGCCGCGGGTGTGTACTTCCGGCATGTCGTCCCCTCCGTGGAAGCGTTGGTTGGTTCTCGTCGGAGGGTGCGCAGGCCCGGCCCGCATGTCAGCAGGCAACACGGCAGGGGCCGTTCCGTCAGGGCGAGGAGCCCTGGTCTCAATTAATTCATGTTTCGCTTAATATCCTGATTGTGTTCCCTGGGATGCCCCCAGGACAGGAGACACTCACATGCAACTGAAGTCGCTGATGGGAAGCTGTGTGCTGGCGGTCGCCGTGCTGCTCGCCGGCTGTGGTGGGACGGAGCTGGAGGCCGTTGCTTCCGAGGACCTGGGTGTCCAGGAGAGCGCCATCTACCAGTGTCTGCCCGGGGCGCCCGCCGGTTCGGCCTGTGGCAACGGCGGCACGTGCGTCTACGACTACCCGTCGCAGTACGCGCCGCCCTGTCGTCCGAAGTGCTCCTCAAGCGGGACGTGTGGCGGCTCGCAGGTGTGCTGCGCCGGGCCGAACCTCCCGTACTGCATGCCGGCGCACCTGGGCTGCTCGCCGCTCATCCCCGTGGGCGTGCCGTAGCGCCGTCAGTCCGCGAGTCGCATCGCGCTCCGGTGGAGGTCGCCGGAGCGCTTCGTCGTTGGCGCGCGCCGCTCAGAAGGTCAGCAGCGTCGTCACCCGCTCGCGGCCCAGGCGGTTGGGGCCTTCGAGGAAGTCCAGGCTGAGGAGGAAGCTGAAGCCCACGAGCTCGCCGCCGAGCCGGGACACGAGCCGGGCCGTGGCCTCCGCCGTGCCTCCCGTGGCCAGCACGTCATCCACGATGAGCACACGCTCCCCCTGGAGGATGGCGTCCTCGTGCATCTCCACGCCGTCGGAGCCGTACTCCAGCGAGTAGCGCTCCACCACCGAGCGATGGGGCAGCTTCCCTGGCTTGCGTGCGGGCACGAAGCCCGCGTTGAGCGCCAGCGCCATGGGGGCGCCCAGCAGGAAGCCTCGGGCCTCCACGCCCACCACCTTCGTCACGTGCTGCCCCCGGAAGGGCGCCGACATGGCGGTGATGACCCGGCCGAAGAGGCGGGGGTCCGCCAGCACGGGGGTGATGTCCTTGAAGACGATGCCGGGCTTGGGGAAGTCCGGCACGTCGCGGAGCCGGGCCTTCAGGTCCGCGACGAGGGTGGTGTCGGTCAGGCTCGGGACAGGTGCATTCATGGGCGGCGCTCCGGCGGTGGAGGAAGGGCCAGGGGATTCGAAGGGGGAGGGCCAGGCGGCCTGGGGCCTGGCCCGCTGCCTGCTTTGTCGCGGCGGTGACGTCCCTCTGTCCGTCGAGGGCAACCGGCACCCGGTGGCCCTGCCGGGCAGGCCGCCCTCCCGAGGGGCAGGCGGGGTTCGGAGACGCGAAAGCGGACGGTCCGGGCCATGGCGGGGGTTGATGCTCTCACAGCTTGATGCCAGCGGCGGATTCTGCTGGCGGACGCATTGATTTTTCCCGCGACCGGGAGCCTCGTTGCTGTGGTAGTTCAACGGGTTCCCTGGCGATTTGGAGCCTGGGTCCTGTGCCAGCCGTGCAATCCACCGCCGATATTCGAGAGATCCTCCCGCCTCAGGACACCCAGTGGCTCCGTGCCCTGAAGGCCGAAGTTCAACCCACGACCTTCAAGCAGGGGCGAGAGGTGGCGGAGTCACGCCGCGTCTTCGGCCTCAACCGTGAAGGGGACCGCATCAGCGCCCAGGTCGCCGGTTCGTCCGGCGAGCGGTATCAGACGGCCCTGCATCTGGGGAACGGCCGAGCCACGTCGACCTGTACCTGCCCTTCGTGGAATGTCGAAGGCCCCCACTGCAAGCACGTGGTGGCCGCGGCGCTCATCTACGCCGCGCGCTTCCGTCCGCCCGCGCCTCGCCCGGCGCAGCCGGAGCCCGTCGCCGCCGCGCCCGAGCCGAGGGAGCCCGTCGTCGATGACGAGCCCCATGTGGAGCCGGTGCCGTCCAACGGCGACCCGGTGAGCCTCCCGGCCCTGGCCAAGGTGGAGAGCTGGCTCGGTCTGTCTTCTCAGCCCGACTACGAATTCTTCTACCGCCTCACGGCCGCGAGCACGGGTAACGGCAGTACCCGTCAGTGGATTGTCGACGTGCGCCGGCAGGACGCGCAGACGAAGGGGCCCATCCACGTCAAGCGCCTGCTGCAGACGGGGGGCCGCATCTCCCCCGCTGACGAGCGCGTCTTCATGCTGCTGTCGCGCCACGAGCACCGCTACGACTCCCGCCTCGTCCTGTCCGACGAGGAGCTGAGCGAGGCGCTGGAGCTTCTGCGCCACCGCCGCGTCATCTACCGCGGCACGGCCCTCATCAACACCGAGGTGCCGGTGCGGCCCCAGATTCATCTGGAGTCCCGCCCGGACGGTGCCACCGCGCGCATCGAGCTGCTCTTCCCGGACAACGCGAGCTACGCGCTCAAGGACGTCATCCTCCTGTCGGGCCGGCGCACCTGGGTCATCCAGGGGCAGAACCTGCACCCCGTGGAGCCGGACTTCCCGCCGCGCCTGCTGCGCAAGTGGCTGCTCGAGCCCAGCATGTCCTTCCCCACGGGGCAGCTGGACCGCGTGCTGACCTTCTTCGCCGCGCACCTGCCGCGCTTCCGCATGGCGCTGAAGGCGGATGACATCGACGTGGACGAGGCCGTGGAGCCTCGCTTCATGCTCACGCTGGAGGGCAGCCCCGAGCGCGTGAAGGTGCAGCTCGCCGCCAAGTACGGCCAGACGACGGTGCCGGTGTCCCCCACGGCCACGCACCTGGGCTACGCCAGCGGCGTGGGCGGGGACAGCCGCAAGCTGTACCGCCGCCGCGAGGAGCTGGAGCGCGGCGCGGGGAAGCTGCTGCTGGACCTGGGCCTGCGCTTCGAGCCGCAGGGACAGGCCTTTGACGCCACGGGCGACACCGCGCTGGAGTTCTGGGCGCGCGGCCTGGCCTCGCTGCCCGAGGAGTGGGAGCGCTTTGGCGTGCAGGCCCCCAAGGTGCGCCTGCGTCCCAAGCTCAAGCCCCGCATCCGCGTGGGCATGAGCGGCGTGCAGTGGTTCGACCTGGACGCCGAGTTCATCACCGACGACCAGGCGGTGGACCTGGGCGCGGTGCGCATGTGGCTGGACTCCGGCCGTCGCTTCGTCCCCCTGAAGGACGGGACCTTCGCGGAGGCGGACCCCGTCGAAATCAAGCGCGTGGCGGACCTGCTGGAAGAGGCCGGCGCGTTGCCGGGCCGCTCGCGCACGCGGCTGCCGCTGCACCAGGCCGTCGCGTTGGACCTGCTGGCGGACCTGGGGGAGTTCACCGAGGTGGAGGCCAAGGCGCGCCAGGCGATGATGGAGCTGCGCGAGACGGCGGGCGTGCCGAAGGTGGGCGTCCCCGACGGACTCCAGGCCACGCTGCGCCACTACCAGGAGGCGGGCCTGTCCTGGCTCTGGTTCCTGCGCCGCCACGGCCTGTCCGGCATCCTCGCGGACGACATGGGTCTGGGAAAGACCATCCAGTCGCTCAGCCTGATGCAGAAGGTGGCCAACGACGAGGGGCGCAAGCCGTCGCTCGTGGTCGCCCCGACCAGCGTGCTGGCCAACTGGGAGCGCGAGGCCGAGCGCTTCACGCCGGGCCTCAAGACGATGGTGTGGCACGGTCAGGACCGCAAGGAGCGGGCCGAGGACCTGAAGGACACGGACCTGGTCCTCACGTCCTACGCGCTGGTCCGCCGCGACCTGGACCAGCTGTCCCAGGTGGGCTTCCGCTACATCATTCTGGACGAGGCGCAGAACATCAAGAACGCGGGCAGCGCCACCGCGCAGGCGTGCAAGGCGCTCCCCAGCGAGACGCGACTGGCGCTCACCGGTACGCCGCTGGAGAACCGCCTGTCGGAGCTCTGGAGCATCTTCGACTTCCTGATGCCGGGCTTCCTCGGCAGCGCGGATGGCTTCGGGGACCGCTACGAGCAGCCCATCCAGGTGGCCAACGACAGCACCGCGAAGGACCGGCTGCGCCGCCGCATCCAGCCCTTCATCCTGCGTCGCCTGAAGACGGAGGTGGCCAAGGACCTGCCGCCCAAGACGGAGAGCGTCGCCTGGTGCGAGATGGAGCCCGGTCAGGCCGCGCTCTATCGCGAGGTGCTGGAGGAGAGCCGCCGCAAGGTGCACGAGAGCATCGAGAAGGTCGGCTTCAAGCGCAGCCGCGTGTCGATTCTGGCCGCGCTGATGCGCCTGCGTCAGGTGTGCTGTGATCCGCGCCTGCTCAAGATGCCGCCCGGCACCTTGATGCCGCCCAGCGCGAAGGTGGAGCGCTTCCTCCAGTTGGTGGAGGACCTGGTGGCGGAAGGCCACCGCGCGCTCGTCTTCAGCCAGTTCACGGAGATGCTGGAGCTGCTGAAGCAGGAGGCGGACAAGAAGGGCCTGCGCTACCTCTACCTGGACGGTCGCACCAAGGACCGCATGGGCAAGGTGGACGAGTACAACAACCCGGACGGTCCGCCGCTCTTCTTCATCTCCCTCAAGGCGGGCGGCACCGGCTTGAACCTCACCGCGGCGGACTACGTCATCCACTTCGACCCGTGGTGGAACCCCGCCGTCGAGGACCAGGCCACGGACCGTACGCACCGCATCGGCCAGACGCGCGCCGTCATCAGCTACAAGCTCATCACCCGCGGCACGGTGGAGGAGAAGATCCTCGCCCTCCAGCGCCGCAAGCGGGAGCTGGCCGCTGGCGTGCTCGGCGGTGACGGCGACGAGCTGGGCCGGACGCTCACGGAGCAGGACATCCAGGAGCTTTTCACGGAAATCTGAGGACTTAGGAGGTTGGGGCCGCAACGAGGCCCCTTCCCCTCCCGCCCGCCATCCGTGCGCTCAACCCGAACGCCTGTGCAGTGTCAGTCGGACCTGCTAGGGTGTTCAGGTACCAGAGCCGTCGTACGGACATTGGAGGGCGCGCGTGCTGCTGGGTCTGCGGATTTCGAACGTGGCGGTGATCGAGGAGGTGGAGGTGGCGTTCGGAGCCGGCCTCACCGTCCTCACGGGTGAGACAGGTGCGGGCAAGTCCATCCTCGTGGATGCACTGGGCCTTTTGCTCGGAGGGCGCGCCGACGCGGATGTCATTCGCGCCGGTTGTGAAGAGGCGTCCGTGGAGGGCGTCTTCGCGCGCACCCCGGCGTTGGAGGCCCGCCTGGAGGAGTTGGGGCTGCCAGACCTCGGGGAAGAGGTGCTGGTGCGCCGGGTGCTCGGACGCACCGGGCGGGGCAAGGCCTACGTCAACGGCTCGCTGGTGACGGTGGGCGTGCTGGGCAAGCTCACGCGTGGGGCGGTGGACATCGCCGGCCAGCACGAGCACGTCAGCCTCTTTGATTCAGGCCTGCACCGGGTGCTGCTCGACCGGTACGGCAACCTGGAGGAGGTGCTGGCGGCGTTCTTCCGCGAGTACACCGGCCTGCGTGAGGTGGACGCGCGCATGGAGGCGCTGGGCGGAGACGAGGCGAAGGTGCGCGAGCGCGCCGAGTTCCTGCGCTTCCAGCTCGACGAAATCACGCGCCTGGACCCGGAGGCCGGCGAGGACGCGCGGCTGGACGCGGAGCGCAAGCGGCTGGGGAGCGCGGAGAAGCTCAAGCGCCACGCCTCGGAGGCGGAGCTGCTGGTGTCCGGCGAGGAGCAGTCCGCCGTGGAGACGGTGGGGCGCGCGCTGGGGCTGGTGCACGAATCGGTGAAGTGTGACGCCACGCTGGCGCCGGTGGCGCAGGCGCTGAGCACGGCGCTGTCGGAGCTGGAGGAGGCGCAGCGCCGGCTCAACCGGTACGTGGAGGGGCTGGAGTCGGACCCCTCGCGGCTGGCGGACGTGGAGGAGCGGCTGGACGCGCTCAAGCGCCTGTGCCGCAAGCACGGCACGCACCTGGAGGGCCTGCTGAAGAAGCAGGGCGAAATCGAGGTGGAGCTGGGCACGCTGGAGAACCGGAAGGAAATCCTGGAGGAGCTGTCCAGCGAGCGCCGCAAGGTGGAGGAGCGGGCCCGCAAGGCGGCCGTGGCGCTGACGCGCGCCCGTACGGCCAGTGCGGTGACGTTCGCCGCGCAGGTGCGCGAGGGCCTGGGCCAGCTGGCCATGGGCAAGGCGGCCTTCGAGGTGCGGGTGACGCCGACGGAGAGCCTGCGGCCGGACGGCGCGGACGACGTGGAGTTCTTCTTCAGCGCCAACCCCGGCGAGCCGCCGCGCGGCCTGGCGAAGGTGGCCTCCGGCGGCGAGGCGAGCCGGCTGCTGCTGGCGCTCAAGAAGGCCCTGGCCGACAGCGACGGGGGCGGGTGCTACATCCTGGACGAAGCGGACGCGGGCGTCAGCGGCGCCATCGCGGACGTGGTGGGCCGGATGATCAAGGACGTGAGCAGCCACCGTCAGGTGCTCTGCATCACCCACCTGCCGCAGGTGGCGGCCTACGCGGATGCACACCTGCTCATCCGCAAGGGCATGAAGGGCGAGCGCACCGTGTCCGAGGTGGTGGTGCTGGAGGCGGGGGCGGAACGGACCCGGGAGCTGGCGCGGATGATGTCAGGGGTGGAGGTGACACGGGAGGCCCTGGGCGCGGCGGAAGCCCTGGTGCGTTCGGCCAACCGGGCGCTGGGGACCCGGGCCCGGCGGGAGTCCGGACCGGAGGGGAGCCCCCGGGGTCGGCTCCGACGCACCGCGTGAAGTACACTCGGTGCATCCGTGTCCTTGCCCCATCCTTGGGCCTCACATAGCATCCCGGGTGTGTCCAGCACCGCAGGGCAGACCGCGGCCTCCCGCTTGAAAATAATCTCCGCCGGCCTGACGGATGTCGGGCGTAAACGTAATCACAACGAGGACAGCTTCCTCATTGATGATGAGCTCCAGCTCTACGTCGTGGCCGACGGAATGGGCGGCCATGCGGGCGGCGGTACTGCGTCCCGCATCGCGGTGGAGACCATCGACAAGGAGATGCGCCGGGCGCGCGAAGGGAAGGACAACCCCTTCCTCTCCGTCCCGAACCTCCAGGATTCACCGATTCCGGAGGCGCTTCGCACCGCCGTGGAGCGGGCCTGTCTGGCCATCTTCACGGCCGCACAGGAGGATGCGCGGCTGTCCGGCATGGGCACCACCGTCATCTCCCTGGTGGTGCGCGACGAGCACGTCTTCTTCGCCCACGTGGGGGACAGCCGCGCGTACCTCATCCGCGGCGACCTCATCCAGCAGATCTCCGAGGACCACTCGCTGGTCAACGAGCAGATCAAGGCCGGGATGATTACCCCGGAAGAGGCGAAGCACTCCCGGTACAAGAACATCATCACCCGCTCCGTCGGCTTCGAAGAAGAGGTCCAGGTGGACGTCATGGGGCTGGTGTCGGAGCCCGGCGACGTCTTCCTCCTCTGTTCGGACGGCCTCGCGAACATGATGGAGGACCGGGAAATCCACGAAACGGTGGTGAAGGCGCGGACCTTTGACGAGGTCCCCAAGCGTCTCATTGACTTCGCCAACGATCGCGGCGGGGACGACAACATCACCGTCATCGTGGTGCGAGTGGAGGCCTGACACACCGGGAGTCTGTATGTGGCCAACAGACCTCCCTGCGGGTCTGTTGACCTTGACACTCTTGGAATGTGAGTGGTAGCTGCCCCAACGTTTCCAGCCGAAGCGAAATGCCGGTGGGCGACGAAGCGGGAGGGGTAGGCGGCGGGGGGAGGTGTTGCGCGTGAGCAAGCGACTTAGCTTGCTGCGCCAGAAGTCCCACGCAAGCAGGGGAGCTGTCCCGTGGCGAAAAAGTCCTTCACACTGATGGTGATTCCGGACCACGACGCTCCGGTCAAGCGGTACACCATCCAGCGGTCCTTCCTCACCCAGGTGGGGATGGGGCTGATGCTCGTGGTGGGACTGGGCGTGGGTGCGAGCTTCCACTACTTCCAGGTGGCCGCGGACGCCTCCGAGAATCGCATCCTTCGCGAAGAGAACCTGACGCTGCGCTCGCAGCTCAAGTCGGTGCGTGAGCGCATCGAGCACATCGGGTCCACGTTGGACCGGGTGGAGCGCTTCGACCAGAAGCTGCGCGCGGTGACGCTGCTGTCGGATCCGCAGCGCAACCTGGCCATGGGCCCGACGGAGCCCGAGGCGGGCACGACGGCGCCGGCCACGGACACCCAATTCACCCAGCTCACCTCCACGGAGACGCCCAAGGCGCTGATGGGCCGGTTGGATCGCCTGAGCGCGGAGGCCACCCGCCAGGAGCAGAGCCTCCAGGAGCTGCAGGCCTACTTCCAGGACCAGAAGTCGCTGCTGGCCTCCACGCCGTCCATCTGGCCCGCGCGCGGCTGGGTGACGAGCGATTTCGGCTCGCGCCTGGACCCGTACACCGCCGACCGCGTCATGCACGGCGGCATGGACATCGCGGCGCCGCACGGCAAGGAAGTCTTCGCGCCGTCGGACGGCACGGTGGTGTTCGCGGGCCTCGAGGGCGGCTATGGCAACGTGCTCGTCATCGACCATGGCTACGGCATCAAGACGCGCTACGGCCACCTGTCGAAGATGCTGGTGAAGGCCGGCGACAGGGTGAAGCGCGGCATGCACATCGCCGCCGTCGGCAACACCGGCCGCTCCACCGGCCCGCACCTCCACTACGAGGTCCGCGTCAACGGCATCGGGCAGAACCCGCGCAAGTTCATCCTCGAGGAGTAGCCGCCGAGGACGCGTGACGCCTCGGCGGTTCGTCGAGGCGCTGCGCTCGGAAGGACCGCGCTCCCGTGGAAGCCTCCAGGGCTCCGGGAGCGCGTGAAGTGCCGCTCCGGCAGGCGCGTCCCGCGTGGCCTCAGAGCGTCGCGGGCCCCGGAATGGCGCCGTCCAGCCGGATGCGCCGGCGCTGAAGTCCCCGCGCGCGGCCGGTTCGTTCCATGACGTGGGTGCGCTCCAGTTCCGCCCACAGCAGGGGCCCCAGCACCTGCCAGTGCGAGGGCGCGTCCACCGTCAGCTCCAGCAGGCTCACCGTCCATGCCGGCACGTCCGCGTCGGGTGTGCCCTCGGGCAGCACGCGGCGCACGTCCTGGGCCAGCCGCTGGCGCGTGGGGGCGGCGAGGTGCTCCTCCACCGTGAGCTGGGAGGTGGGCACCAGCAGGGCGGCGAAGGCGTCCGCGTGGATGCGCACCACCTTGGCGCCGGGGTACTGCGCGGACAGCGACTCCACGGTGGCGCGCAGCACCGCGTCCCCGGTGGGGAAGCCGAAGCGGGCGTTGACGTTGATCATCCCCTGCACGTCGGCGATGACGGCGCCCACGCGCCACCCGTCATGGTGGGCGTGCGTGGACAAGTCGTACTCCTCCTTGAGGAGGTTGCCCTGGGTGAGGGCCGGCACCAGGAGCGCGCCCGTCTTGGCGTCCGGCTGGCCGCGCCGCGCCTGCTCCGCCTGGACGAGCACCTCCACGGCGGCCTGCACCGGGGCCTGGGGGCTGCGGGTGAGCACCCAGGGATTCAGGGCGATGAGGGCGGTGGCCGTGGCGTCGTCGAGCGGGTAGGACATTGCGCTCCTTGTGTAGCGCGTCCGCCGCCAGGGCGCAGGGCCTCACTTCATCTTGTGCGCGGTGACGGTGACCTCATCCCGGTCATGGTAGAGCTGGCGGACGGTGAGGCCCTCCCATCCGCCCTCCTGGACGAGCGTGTGGCGCACCCGCAGCAGGAGGGGGTTCTTGTCCTTCATGGGCAGCTTGATGTTGGCCACCAGGTGCTGCGCCCAGCCACGGCGCCCCCACTTGGCCAGCAGCTGCGCGACTTCCAGGGGACGCCACGCCATGTCGCAGAAGAGCCAGTCGGCCGGCTCGTCGGGCGCATAGGCGAAGGCGCTCTCCTGGACGTGCTTCACGCGCGGGTTCCCGGTCAGCTCCGGCATCAGCCGGGCCGGGTCCACCGCCACCACCTTCGCGCCGCGGCTCACCAGCCGCTGCGTCCAGCCGCCCGGCGCCGCGCCCAGATCCACGCAGACGTCACCGCGTCCGGGCTCGAAGGCCATACCGTCCAGCGCCTCCTCCAGCTTCATGGCCGCGCGCGAGGGCGCGTCGCCTGCCCGCCGCATCCGCCTGCGTCCGCCCGCCGCAAGGGACAGGGCTTCGCGCGCGTGCACCACGCCCACCACCGTCACGTCATCCGGCGCCACGCACAGGGCCACCAGCAGGGCACCGGCCTCGCGCGCTCGCTGGGCGTCCTCGACGCGCCGCTCCTGCGGCAGCCGGGCGCTCACGGCGGACTCCGAACG
>JBKGHI010000167.1:0-19219 GCA_046520405.1 Myxococcus sp. 1LA | reverse complement strand
CCGCGGCGCTGCGCTGGCGCGTCCTGGCCCACACCCTCACCACCTCGCACGGCGTGGTGAGCGCACCCGACGGGCGGCGGGCCGGCTACGGTGAGCTGGCGGAGGACGCCGCTCGCGTGCTGCTCCCCGCGGTCTCCAGCCAGCCCAGGCCCGTGAGCCGGTTCAAGCTGGTGGGCCAGCCCACCGGGCGCATCGACGCGAGGGACATCGTCACGGGCGCCACGCGCTATGCCCTGGACCTGGACATCCCCGAGGCGCTGCCGACCGTCGTAGCCCGGCCCCCCACGCTGCGCGGCACCGTCCAGTCGGTCGACGACGCCTCGGCGCGGACGATGCCCGGCGTGGTGGCGGTGGTGCCGCTGGCACGGCGTGGCGGTGGTGGCCCGGACCTTCGGACAGCGCTCGCGGCGCGCGCGGCGCTGCGCATCACCTGGACGCCCGGCCCCGCCAGCCCGCTGTCGGACGCGGACATCCGGACCCGCCTGCGCGACGGCATCGGCCCAAGGCCCCTGCCGCCGCTGTTCACCACACGGACGATTGAGGGCCGCTTCGACTTCCCCTACCTGGCGCACGCGACCATGGAGACGCAAAGCTGCATGGCCCGCGTGCAAGGTGAACAGGCGGAGGTCTGGCTGGGGGCGCAGGACCCCAAATACGCGCAGCGCGAGGTGGCCCGGGCGCTCGGCTGGGGGCTCGCGCCGTGGCGAGTGACGGTGCACATCACCCGGGCCGGTGGCGGCTTCGGCCGCAGGTTCTTCACCGAGGCCGCGGTGGAGGCCGCGCTCGTCTCGCGGGCCATCGGTGGAACGGTGAAGCTGATGTGGAGCCGCGACGATGACATGCGCCACGGCCACTTCCGCCCCGCCAGCCACCACCGCATCCTCGCCCACCTGGGCCCGGGCGGGCACGTCCTGGGCTGGCATCACCGCGCCGCCATTCCCACCGTGGAGTTCCCTCATGGCTTCGGCGACGCCCTCACCGCGCTGGCCGGCGAGGTCCTGCCCGAGGTCACCAGCGCGGTCTTCTTCGCGCTCTCCCAGAAGCTCCCTTACGGCTTCGGATGGGTGAGCCACGAGCTGCGCGACGTGGCGATTCCGATTCCCACCGCGTCGTTCCGCTCGGTGTTCACCAGCCAGGTGGGCGTGTCCAACGAAGTCTTCGTCGACGAGCTGGCCCGCGAGCTCCAGGTGGACCCCGTCGCGCTGCGACGCGAGCGGCTCACTTCGAATCGCCTCAAGGCCGTGCTGGACAAGGTCGCCACGGAGGGACAGTGGGGCCGGAGCCTGCCACCCGGTGTCGCCCAGGGCGTCGCCGTCCTCGAGGAATGGGACAGCGCCATCGCCCACCTCATCGAAGTGGACGTCACCGGAGAGACGCCTCGGGTGCTGCGCATCGTCATCGCCGCGGATGTCGGCTTGCCCATCAACCCCAAGGGCATCGAGGCCCAACTCCAGGGCGCGGCGGTGGACGCGATGTCCACCACGCTGAGCGCGGGACTCCACATCGACGCGGGCGCGGTCCGCGAGGGCAGCTTCGCGGACTATCGCTGGATGCGCATGAAGCACGTCCCGTCCGACATCCAGGTGCACCTGGTCCGCTCGGATGACCGGGTGGGCGGCGTGGGCGAGCTCGGCTATCCCAGCGCGGCGGCGGCCCTGACCAACGCCATTGCCCGGGCGCGAGGCGCGATGCCCACCCGCTTTCCCATCCTCGACGAGGGGGTCTGAGCATGGCGGCACATCAGTTCATCCTCAATGGCCAGGCGGTGTCGGTGGAGGCGCCCGAGGACCTGTCGCTGCTGTGGGTGCTGCGCGACGTGCTGGGCGTGACGGGCCCGAAGTACGGCTGCGGAGTGGGCGTGTGCGGCGCGTGCACGAGCCACCTGGACGGAGAGGCCTTCCGCCCCTGCATCCACCCGGTGGGAGGGCTGTCTGGCCGCGAGGTGGTCACCATCGAGGGGCTGAGCGCCCAGGGCCTGCATCCCGTGCAACAGGCGTGGATGGACGAGGACGTGGCCCAGTGCGGCTTCTGCCAGCCGGGGCAGATCATGGCCGCCGTGGCGCTGCTGAAGAAGAACGCCCAGCCCTCTGACGCGGACATCGACGCGGCGATGAGCGACAACGTCTGCCGCTGTGGCACCTATGTCCGCATCCGCGCCGCCATCAAGCGCGCCGCCCTGCTGCTGCGAAGCGGCGCGGACCGCGCCCGCGCGCCTCCACTTCATCGTTGACGCTGCGGCACCGGCTCTCGCTTCCGGGCGAGAACGTGGCCGACCTCAACCGGTCGCGGCGCCCCGTGACTGCGAATGAACCGGTGGACGGCGTGGGCATGGCGCACTTCCAAAGGCATGGCCATGCCCCGAGACGCCTCGATGAAACTTGAGACGGCCTGGCCTCCTGCGCCGGAGGCGTTTTCTCATCGGGGTTTCAAGCCTCTAGTACTTTGCATTGCAATAGCCATTTTGGCAGACGCCATAGATGGGCCTGGGGGGCGGAGTCACAATCAGGTATTTTACGCAGAATGCGCCATTCTGGAGGTGCCCCTTGACTCTTCTTCCGTTTGCACATTCAAAGTCAACACCATCACACTTCTCCACGTCTATTACGGTCATATCTGGAATGGCTCGCTTGGCGCTGCCGTGTCCAGCTTTCGAGCAAAGCTGATGGCCTGTTGCCAAGGCTTCTCGTTGCCACCGAGCGGTATCATCTCCCTGAGTAGCGCCAGCTCCCGCCTTGGGGGGCGAGATCGCCTTTTTTTTTGCGTCCTGCTGAGGCTTCGTTTGAGAACTCTTGTTGGTGGCTTGTTGTGAGGAGGGAGGCGGCTTTTCCGCTGCGGCGTTCCCGGTGGGAGGGGTATTCGGTGCGGCCGCCACAAGTGTTGGGTGTGAAAGGAGCGATACGATTGCGAGCGCTATGAGTTGTCGGGTCATATTGGCTTCCGATGGGGTGGCGTCGCCTGCATTTGCAGCATCCATGCCTGCTATTTCGATGATGTCACGCCTGGCAAATGCGACAAAATCCCTTCGAGGCAAGTGGTCTTGACGCGTCAGCCGGAGAGGTCGACGCGTCAACGGGTGTCACTGACACAGGCGGATGACGAGGGCGCCTGCGACGCGTAGTACGCCAGGGCTCGGACGTCCTCGAGCGGCATCGGGCGACACGGAAGGAAATGGGTGACCGACTTTCGCGCCTCCAATTGGCGCAGAACCTGCGGATGTCTTTCGGGGAGGGACATGGGTTGCGCAGCTCCATGATTCGAGGATGGACGCAACCTGCCAGACTTCGGTCCGCGGAAAAATTGTCTGGAACGACAAGGTTTTTGCCATTCTCGCCAGATGCACGTCGTCATCCACCTGCCCCGCTTTTTCTACGCCACGCTGGCATCCACGGTCGCCGAGATGCTCTCGCTGGCCGGCACCGTGGACAACGGACCGGGGTTCACGACGGAGTTCGTGTCATCGCATGTCCACCGCGGCCACCCCTTCGTCAAGGAGGCCCTGCAACACGTCCCGCGCGACCTGTCGCTCCTCACGCCGAGGCACCTCGCGCGCAAGCTGCACTTGAGTGAGCGAACCCTCTCCCGGCGCTTCGTGGAAGAGACCGGTACCAGCCCCGGACAGTGGATACAGGGACTGAAGCTCCAGGCGGCGCGGGCGCTTCTCGAGGACACCCACCTGCCCGTGTCCGAGGTGTGTCTGCGCTCGGGCTATCTCGACCAGGCCTCGTCCTCGCGCTTGTTCAAGCGCAAGACAGGGCTGACGCCGGGTGGCTACCGGAACCACTTCCTGGTCTGACATCGGCCAGGTCCAAGCCGCATCCACCTGTGCCTACCCGAAATCCGGTCGCCGCGGCATGCGCGCATCGAGGGTCCGGAGCCCCCGCCCAAGGACATGTATCCGGATGACGAGGAGGAGCCCAAGCCGCTCGGCCATGGCGCACGAGCATCCCGACTTTCCCGAGGCCGGCCCACCCCGCCAGAACGACAGCTTCATCCGCGGACTCGGCAAGAGCGGCTTTCGCGTCAAGAGCGCGACGCTGAAGCCCTTCGTGCAGCCCCGGTGGTCCATCTTCCGCACGCAGCGCCTGAACCCGCAACCGATGTACTGGTGTGACCTGGTGTTGAAGAATGCGAAGGGCCACGAGACAGAGGCCTTCATCGCCCTGGCTCCGTGGGAGGGCACCGAGGGTGCCTTCCGCGCCTCCTACTACGTCGAGATTCCCCCGAAGAAGAAGGTCGCCCCGTTGGACCTGGGCAAGGAGCGCCAGCGCGTCGCGAAGTTCCTCGCCAAGGCGGTGAAGGACTTCGCCCGGGTCCAGGACGCACGGCCGCTCCAGCGACTGGAGCTCCAGTACTCCACCGACAATGGGACGCTGAACGTGAGCTTCGACCTCGCCCCGGCGGCCGAGCCGGGACGTGGCGACGCGATGACCCATTTCGCCTTCGCGGAGCTCCTCGTCCCGCGCTGGGCCGACGTGAAGGAGCACAGGCCGTCCCTGGTGGGCCTCGATGGCACGAAACTCGCGGCCCGCGAGGATGAGACCTGGGGCACGCCAGAGGCGCACGCGCAACTCGAGGAGCACTTGGGGAAGATGCTCGTCGCGACGCTGCTCGAGATGCGGGACAGCGGCCAGTTCGAGGCCCTGCGCGCCTCGGCCACCGCGGAGCTGGGTGTCGAGGAGTACGAAGGCCACTTCGGCTGGCCTGACTACGAGGAGCGCGGGCACGAGAACAGGATTACTGCGTCCCCGTAGCGCCGCGCGTAGAGGCCCCGCCCTCTGTATGATATTGCCCTGGTTGCTCACGGGAAACGACACGGGCCGGTCGTCGATGTATCGGTATCCTTCGAGGTGTTGGCGTGCAGCCGGAGTGTCAAACCATCAGCCGGCCTGCAACCGCCTTCGGTTCGTTGTGCCTGCCTGACAGGAATGGCATGATGGTCGGACTGGCGGCTTCCGAGTCGCCCCGTGCTGGGTGTCTCCCGCCAGACAAGAGGAGATGGTGATGACCAGATCGTCTAAGTCGAAGCAGCTCCAGGCGCAGCTCAAGGCACTCGACAGCGTACTGCCTGCCCCCGCGGTTCCCGCCCCCGGAGCGCCAACGGCTCCGAAGATCGACGAGGGCAACGACCGTTACGGCGGCTATCCCTGATTCCATCGGTCGATCGCGATGTTGCACGCCGACCTTGCGTTCGACGACCTTGCAGCCCCCCTTTGCCTCGTCGAGGGGGGGCTTTTTCATTGGCCAATCACAGGCCATGCTCGTGCAGCACCGGATGCTGCGGGCCGTGGTCCTGGAAGGCGCCGATCGGATCGTCGCCATTGTTCTAGAGCGCTTCGCCGACGACCCGGAAGCGCTCGAGCATATCGTCGGCGCTCCGGAAGACCTGATCCAGGCACACCTCGACGCCCTTGAAGACTACCCGCTTGATTTCGCCGCGTTGACCATCGACCGTCGGCGGCGGGCAATCCGAGGCGTTGTTCCGCGAAACGGTGATCTCAATCCTCGACGCGCGCCCCCTTGACCCGCGGCGAACCGCGGTGGAGCTGAGCGGCGGTATGGACTCGGCGCTTACCGCGCTGGCCACAGCGCACGTGACCGGCGACGGCGTGATGAGCATGGGCGCGCAGTTCGACGGCGCCATGGGGGAAGCGCAACGCGCGCGCCGCCTGCTGTTGTGCCGCGCTGGAGGCTTCGCCGACCTTTCCCTACCGGCCGGGCGATATGCCCCCTTCGCCCCGCAGAGCTTACGGCGACGCCGCTATCAGGTGTGGCCCGAGGATGAAAACTACCCGGAAATCTTCGAAGCCGCGTTTCACATGCTGCGCTCCGCGGGGATCGACACGCTCGTCTCGGGATTCGGTGGGGACGAACTCTATTTCGCCTATCGAGGTGAGGCCGAGGAGGACGGGGCTGCAGCCGAGCCGCCTTCGTGCCCTTTCCTCACGGCCCGCGGCATGGCGGTTGCGCTCAGCGCGCGCAGCACCTAACCGTCGGCCTGGCTGCAGCAGACCTGTTGGCAAAGTGCCGCGAGCCAATCGCAGCGCGTGCTTCGGTACGGTCTGTGGCCGGTCTATCCCTATCTGAACGTCGCCCTGGCGCGATTCGTCTCACGCTTGCCCGCGGCCCACCGGCGCGACCGCCGCATCCTGCGACGGACGCTGACCCAATGGCTGGGCGATCCAGCGTTCGAGACAGCGTACGTCAAGGAGAGCTTCGACCCGGTGGCGCGACGCGGCATCACCGAAAACCGCGCCTACCTGCAACAGCTCGTCAAACAATCTCCGCTAGCGCTCCATGGGGATATTGACACCGCTGCGATCCTCGCGGCGCTGGCCAGCGACATCGACCGGCTCGATCGAGCCAGCTACAACGCGCTGTTCCGATTCCTTAAAATCGCCTGCTTCTTCCAGTCCGACCGCCCTCTCGACTGAGCATCCTGGAGAAAGGGCAGCCAGCCACCGCGGAGGCGAGAATGACGCCCGTTCGCTCGTGGCTCCGACGCTTCAGCCCGCGAACGGCAAGAGGAACATGGAGGTTCGGGTTCCTGCTGTCCGCTCCCCGCTCTCTCCACTACCAGCAAATGCCAGACCCCGGGTATTGCCGCAAGCCCCCCTGCGCATGCTCCACCATCGCCCGTTTCGATCCAGGAGCGGAGGGCTGAGAAATGCACGCTGACGTGGTGACACAGCACGAAGTGGTGATTGCTGGAGGGGGCCCGACCGGGCTGATGCTGGCGGCGGAGCTGGCGTTGGCGCAGGTCGACGTGGCCATCGTCGAGCGGCGCGCCAGTCAGGAGGTCGACGGCTCGCGCGCTCGCGGCCTGCACGCGCGCAGCCTGGAGGTGCTCGATCAGCGCGGGGTCGTCGAGCGCTTCACCTCGCAAGGGCAAGCAGTCCAGAACGTCGCATTCGGGCAGGCGCCTCTGGACCTCAGCGACTTCCCGACGCGCCACAACCATGGGCTCGCGCTCTTGCAGGAGCGCTTCGAGCGCATCCTGGCGGAGTGGGTGGGCGAGCTGGCGGTGCGCATCTACCGTGGGTGCGAGGTGACGGGCTTCGCGCAGGACGACACCGGCGTCGACGTCGCGTTGTCCGACGGCCGTGCGCTGCGGGCGAAGTACCTCGTCGGGTGCGACGGGGGTCGCAGCCTCGTCCGCAAGGCGGCGGGCATCGAGTTCCCGGGGTGGGACGCGTCGATCAGCTACCTCATCGCCGAGGTTGAGATGACCGGAGCGCCGGCGTTCGGCATCCGCCGCGACGAAAAGGGCACCTACGCCATGGGCAAGCTGGAGGACGGGCGTGTGGGCGTCGTGCTGCGAGAGGAGCGGGTCGTCACGGACGACGCGCCGACCCTCGAGGGGCTGCGCGAGGGACTCGTCGCGCTCTACGGGACGGACTACGGCCTGCGCAGCGCCACGCACCTCTCGAGGTTCACCGACATGACGCGGCAGGCGGCGTCCTACCGGGACCGCCGGGTGCTCCTGGCCGGCGACGCGGCCCACGTGCACTCGCCGATGGGCGGTCAGGGGCTCAACCTTGGCGTGCAGGATGCCGTGAACCTGGGGTGGAAGCTGGCTCAGGTCGTGCGCGGCGTCTCGCCGGAGAGCCTGCTCGACACGTACCAAGCCGAGCGGCACCCCGTCGCGGCCCGTGCGTTGCGGAAGACCATGGCGCAGACCGCGCTCAGCCGCGGTGACGCGCGGATGGACGCCGTGCGCGAGACGCTGACTGAGTTGCTGCGGATGGACGAGCCCCGCAAGCAGTACGCGGCGATGATGTCGGGGCTGGACGTCCATTACGACCTGGGAAGCGGACATCCGCTGCTCGGGCGCCGGATGCCGGACCTCGACGTGGTCACCGCCGACGGCCCCCGGCGCGTGTTCCACCTGTTGCACGACGCGCGGCCAGTGCTGCTCAACCTGGGCGAGCCCGGCACTCTCGACGTCACGCCCTGGGCGGACCGGGTCCGGAACGTCGCTGCTCGCTACACGGGGGCGTGGGAGCTCCCGGTGCTCGGCGTGGTCACGGCGCCCGTCGCGGTGCTGATTCGACCGGACGGACACGTCGCGTGGGTCGGAGAGGGCTCGGACCAGGGTCTGCGCGAGGCCCTGACCCGATGGTTCGGGTCGCCGCGCGCGACGTAACGCGTTTCGCTTGCCGCAGCGGACGACGCGGCGCTCGCCCCTCGCGCTGGCGGCCAGCGTGAGGGGCGAGTGCACGGCTCATCGCATCTTGAGCACCACTCGGAAGCGGGCATGGTTGCCCATCATCCGCTCGAAGGCCTCGCCAGCGCGCTCCAGGGGAAACACCTCGTTCTGCGAGCGCACGCCCGTGAGCGCGCTGAAGTCCAGGGTGTCCTGTGAGTCCTGGGGAATGCCGCTGGGCCAGCCCTGGACGCGCTGGCGCTTCATGATGAGTCGCAGGCTGGTGACGGGAATGGGCTCCGTGCCCGCGCCCAACAAGAGCAGGACGCCGTCGCGGCCCAGGCCGCCAATCATGTCCGCCGCCAGGCGGCTGCTCGACGCGGTCATCATGATGACGCGCGCGCCGCCCAGGGCCTGGAGCGCCTTGGCCACGTCGCCCTTCTCCGTGTCGATGTAATCATGGGCGCCCAGCTCCGTCGCCAGCTTCCGCTTGTCCGCCCCGCGCGAGATGGCCACGGTGCGGTAGCCCAGCTTGCGCGCGAACTGGATGGCCAGGTGCCCCAGGCCGCCAATGCCCTGCACCGCCACCAGGGAGCCCGGCTTCGCGCCCATGTTCCGCAGGGAGTTGAACGTCGTCACGCCCGCGCACAGGAGCGGCGCTGCGTCCTCGGACTTCATGCCATCCGGGACGCGGGCCAGGGCCTCCTGGGGCGCGAGCATGTATTCGGCGTAACCACCGTCGTAGCTGATGCCGCAGATCTGTTGGAAGTCACAGGTGACGAAGTCGCCCACCCGGCACGCGGGGCACTGGCCGCAGTGGCCCCCGTGCCAGCCCACGCCCACGTGCTGGCCCGCCTTCCACACCGACACTCCGGGCCCCACCTTGTCGATGCGGCCCACCACCTCATGGCCGGGCACCCGCGGGTATTGCACGGGCATCCACCCCTCCTTGGTGATGGCATCGCTGTGGCAGACGCCACACGCGTCCACGGCGATGAGCACCTGTCCGGGGCCGGGCTCGGGGACGTCCCGCTCCACGACTTCGAGCGGGCCCTTCGCCTGCTTCACCTGCACCGCCTTCATCTTCCTGGCCATCGCGCCTTCCCCCATGGGTGTGAAGAACGCGGGTGAATATGGGCAGGCCCCAGAGTGAAGACGACGGTCCCAGTGGAGTTGAGGAGTCGGCCGTGCGAGTGGCCGCCTCCTCGCCGGTATTGCGCAGAGGCGGGCGTGGGTGCCGAAGACCGGCCACGGCGATGCGTCGAAGCTGAAACGAAGCCCGGATGGCGGCAGATACCCCGGCAACTGGATCGCCAAGGCACCGCCCACCGGCGGTGCTTGTTTGGCCGCCAGTTCGGGCGACACGCGCATCTGAGCTCAGCGCGCTACGAACTTCTTGCCAGTGGAATCCACCTTGTATTTGTTTCCCAAGTCCCTCAATCGACGATGGATTTCCGCATCATCGAGATCATCCGCGATGTCTGGCGCATCGATCTCGACTTGGCGCTGATACGGCGGCAATCCAGGGACAGATGGACGCAGTCCACCTTCCGGCGCCGTAATGATACTCAAGATATTGCCTTCAGCATCGCAGGCCGTGATGAGTTTCATATCAAGTTCCTCCTCGCTGCAGTTCACGGCAGTCGCTAAGGCGTAATCACCGACGTGTAGGCAGCCCACTCGCCGAATCCAGTTCCTGGGCCACCCACATGGCCATTGTTTCGGACGACAATATCAAGCAGCGCCTCATAGCCCCCTCCCGCTCGGATCTGCCGGCGTGTCGCCATCTGAATGACTTCGGCATACCGAGGAGCCAATCCATTCACAGCTTCGACGGTGTGCACGGTGACGTTTATTGATCCTGCCGCCAATCGGCTATCAGGACCAAGGATGAAGTAGTAGGTGCCATCAAGCGGAATCCAGGCAACCATATGATTCCTAAAACACTGGACAGTGACCATCTCGCTCTCCGCAAACCAGACAAAGAGAACCTGCCTTACCGCTTCAGGAGTCACTGCGCGCCAATGGGGACGAAATGGAAATAACGAGCACCCAGGGACCGAGAGCAAGGATAGAAAAGCCACGCTCCCAAGGAGAGGGACGCCCGCCGGCTGTGTTCTCTATCTCAATGTCTGCCCCTGGCAGCGATAGACATATACCGGAATCAACCCTGCCTATTGGGTTGAACGCTGGGTGGTGAAACTCAGATGGGCTTACGCTCTTTCTTGGGACGCCTAAAAAGAGGCAGGTGCTATGTCAGACACGGAAGAAGTCAGGGAGCTGCGATACCCATGACGTCGCTACATGAACGAGCTCCAGGCCGATGTAGAGAGTCTTCTGATGATGAGGGAGCGGATGACGACGCTCCAGGTAGTCAAGGCGCTGGACTTGCCGCTGTCGGCGTTGAGGCCGTCGGAGGAACAGGCGGTCGCGGTAGGGACGATGCGCTGGGCGTTGAACGCGTGGTCGCCGAGCGGACTCCGGAGGAGAAGGTCGAGGTCATCAAGGCCGTCCGGACCGAGGGTGCCACAGAGATGGTCGGCGACGGCATCAAGCCTGTGTGTACTGCCCAGGACACCTCACGCGCTCAGGGCGCCTCCGCTCCCAGGTCCAGCCCGAGGAACAGCGCTCCCGGAAGCGGGTTGAACACATAGGGCGCAATGGGCCGGAAGCCCATCGACGTGTACAACCTCAGAGCCGCCTCCAGCGTCGTCAGCGTATCGAGGCAGACGTTCCGGTAGCCGGCCTCACGCGCCTCCGCGCAGATGCGCTCCGCGAGACGCCGTCCCAGTTGCTCGCCCCGCGCGGCGGGCCGGACGAACAGCCGCTTCATCTCACACGTATCGGCGCTGATCGGCCGGAGCGCCACGCACCCGAGCACCTCGGCACCACGCCGGGCCAGCAGCAGCCGTCCGCGCGGCGCCGCGTACTTTCCCGGCAGCGTGGCCAACTCGTCCTCGAAGGCCTGGAAGCTCAGGTCCACGCCCAGGCTCTCGGCGTACTCGCGCCACAGCGCCCGGATGACGGGCACGTCCGCAGGCAGCACCGCGGGTTCGATGGCGATCATGCGACGGAACCTCCTGGCGGGCCCAGGCCATCGCGGCGCAATGAAGACGCCCGCGATGGCCCGCTCACCCGAACTGCTCACCCATGCGCCGCCGGGCGGGGCTCGTCACCATGCCCCGGGTGCTGCGGCGGCTCGTGCGTCTCATCGTCCTTCTTGCCGAAGCGCTCCCCCAGCCGCGTCTTGATGCGGTCCGCCACCACGTAGAAGGCGGGCACCACCAGGAGGCTGAGCACGGTGGACACGGACAGGCCGCCGAGCACGGCGATGGACATGGGCGCGCGCGTCTCCGAGCCCGCGCCCAGCGCCAGCGCCGCCGGCACCGCGGCCATCATCGTCGCGGTGGACGTCATGAGAATGGGCCGCAGCCGCACCGGACCCGCGCGCAACATGGCCTGCAACGCGTCCGCGCCGCGCTCGCGTTCTTGCAGCGCGTAGTCCACCAGGATGATGGAGTTCTTCTTCACGATGCCCATCAGCAGCAACAGGCCAATCATGCTGAAGATGTTCAGCGTGGTGCCCGTGGCGAACAGGGCGAACGCCGCGCCGGCCACTGAGAGCGGCAGAATCGTGAGCACCGTCACCGGGTGCAGGAACGAATTGAACTGCGCGCCCAGCACCATGTAGGCCACGCCAATCCCGAGGAAGAGCGCGAAGAACAGGCTGCTCATCGAGTCCCGGAAGGCCACGCTGGCGCCACCCGGCACCACGCGCACGCCGCCCGGCATCTCCTTGGCCAGCCGCTCCACCGTCGCCAGCGCCTCTTCCTGGTTCGAGCCAGGCGCCACGTTCGCGAAGATGCTGATGGCGCGCTCACGGTCCCGCCGGGTGATGGCCTGGAGCGCGGGCCGCTCCTCCTGCGTCACCAGCGACGACAGGGGCACCAGGGCGCCGCTGGCCGTCCGGACCTTCAACATCGACAGGTCCTCTGGCCGCGAGCGCTGGTCCGCCAGCAGCCGCATGCGCACGTCGATGCGCCGGCCGCCGGTGCTGTACTTGCCCACGCGTACGCCGCCCACCAGCGCGTTGATGGTGGTGGCCACCGACTGGATAGGCACGCCCAGGTCCGCCGCGCGCTGGCGGTCCGGGGTGATGCGCAGCTCCGGCATGCCGAGCTGGTAGTCCGTGTCCACGTCCACCACCTTGCCGCTGGCCTGGAGCTTCTCCCGCATCTCCTGGCTGGCCTCCACCAGCTGCTCCCAGTCGGAGCCGCGCACGCTGAACTCCACCGGGAAGCCCCGCTGCGCCGTGAAGCCGCTCTGCGACTGGTCCTGCACCACCGCGCGCAGGCCCGGGTAGCTGTTGAACTCCTTGCGGAGAATTTGCTGGAAGTCCGCCTGCGGCATGCGCTCGTCGGGCGGCTTCAAGCTGACGAACATGATGCCGGTGTTGACCGCGCCGCTGCCGAAGCCACCGACGACGGAGAAGACGCGCGTCACCTCCGGCCGGCTGCTGGCGAACTCCTCCGCGCGGAGGAACAGGCGGTTCGTCTCGTCGATGTTGCTGCCCACCGCCGTCTGCATGCGCACCAGCAAGCGGCTCTGGTCCTGCGACGGCACGAACTCACCCGGCAGCGCCGTGAAGACGAAGCCGCTGGCGGCCGTCAGCGCCACCGCCACGCCCAGCACCCACCACGGCCGCTTCAGGCCCCAGGCCAGGGTGCGCGCGTAGACGCCCTCCAGCTTCTCGAAGGCCCGGTCCACCCAGACGCCAATGCGGCTGCGGCCCTCGCGCGATGTCTTGAGGAGCTGCGCGCAGCGCGCCGGGGCCAGGGTGATGGCCTCCACGTAGGACAGCAGCACCGCCACGCACAGCGTCACGCCGAACTGGAGGAAATACTTGCCGATGACGCCGCTCATGAAGACGACCGGCAGGAAGATGGCCACCACCGCCATCGTCGCGGCCAGCGCGGCGAAGGTGATCTCCGCGGTGCCCTCGCGCGCGGCGCGCACCCGGTCCTTGCCCTCCTCGGAGTGCCGGAAGATGTTCTCCAGCACCATGATGGCGTCGTCCACGACGATGCCCACCGCCAGCGCCAGGCCCAGCAGCGTGAAGGTGTTGAGCGTGAAGCCCAGGAAGTAGATGACCGCCACCGTCCCCAGCAGCGACATGGGGATGGCCAGCACCACGTTCATCGTGCTGGACAGCGAGCCCAGGAACACCCAGCACACGAACGCGGTGAGGATGCACGCGAGCATCAGCTCGAACTCGATTTCGTGGACGCTCTCCTCGATGAACTGCGTCGAGTCGAAGTTGATGCCCAGCTGCATCCCCTCCGGGAGGTCCTTCTGCATCTTGTCCAGCTCGGCCCGGATGCCCTGGGCCACCGCCACGGCGTTGGCGCCGCGCTGCTTCTTGATGCCCAGGCCCTGCGCCGGCTCGCCGTTGATGCGCGCCATGCGGCGCACGTCCTCGAAGCCGTCCTCCACCAGCGCCACGTCCTTCAGGTAGACGGGGAAGCCGTCCTGCTCCCGGACGATGATGCGCCGCAGCGTCTCCAGGTCCAACGCCTCGCCCATGACGCGGACGTTGACCTCGCGGCCCTGCGTCTCGATGCGGCCGGCGGGCAGCTCCACGTGCTCCCGCTGGAGCGCCGCGGACACGTCCGCCACGGTGAGGCCCAGCGCGTCCAGCTTCTGCGAGTCCACCCAGATGCGGACGTTGCGCTCCAGCAGGCCGCCGAGCTGCACCTCGCCCACGCCTGGAATCGTCTGGAGCTTCTCCTTCACGCGGTAGCGCGCGTAGTCACTCACCACCTGCTGGCTGAAGGGACCGGACACGCCGACCCAGAGGATGGGTTGGTCCTCCGGGTTGGACTTGGAGATGATGGGCGGGTCGATGTCCAGCGGCAGCCGGCGCTGCACCTGGCTCACCTTGGTCTGCACGTCCTGGAGCGCCAGGTCCACGTTGCGCGACAGGTCCAGCTCGACGGTGATGTTGCCGCCGCCCTGGCGCGCGGTGGAGTTGATGGCCGTGACGCCCTCCACCTGCGTGACGGCCTCCTCGATGAACTCGAGGACGTCGCTCTCCACCGCCTCCGGGTTGGCGCCTTCCCACGTGACGGAGATGTTGATGGTGGGGAAGTCGACGTCCGGGAACTGGCTGATGCCAATGCGCTGCGCGGCCACCAGTCCGAAGACGATGGTGGCCGCCATGATCATCCACGCCAGGACGGGCTTCTTGATGCACGCCTCGGTGATGTTCATTGCCGCGCGCCTCCACCGCCGCTGGCGGCCTCCGGTTGCAGGGCGGGCTCACCGGTGAGGGTGGGCTTGGGCCCCTCCGCCACCCGCACGTTCGCCCCGTCGCGCAGGGCCTCGCCGCCGCGCACCACCAGCAGCTCACCCGGCTTCACGCCCTCGCGGACCTCCACCCGGCCGTCCGCGGTGCGCATCCCCAGGTCCAGCACGCGCTCACGGGCCTTGTTGCCCTCCACCACGTAGGCCAGGAAGCCGCGCTCGCTGGCGCGCACCGCCGTCTGCGGAATCACCGGGCTGCCACCGCGCGTGTCCACCGGCACCGCCACCGACGCGAACGCGCCCGGCTGCAGCTTCTGGGCGGCGGCGCCGGTGATCTCCGCCGTCACCGGCACCATGCGGCTGGCGTCGTCCGCGGCGGCGGCCACGTGGATGATCTTCGCCGTGAAGGTCCCACTGCCCGCGGAGCGGACGGTGAAGCGCGCCGGCATCCCCGGCTGGATGCGCGCCACGTCTGCCGCAGGCACGGTGAAGCGCAGGAGCAGCGGCTCGCGCCGCAGCAGCGTGGCCAGCACGAGCCCGGGCTGCACGTACTGGCCTGTCTGCACCGTGCGCGTCTGGAGCACGCCGTCCATGGGCGCGCGCACGTACGCGTCGCGCTGGTTGAGCTGCGCCTGGTCCAACAGCGCCTTCGCGGAGGCCACGTCCGCCTCCGCCGTGCGCGCGCGGGCCTCGAAGGTCTCCAACTGCTCGGCGGGCAGCAGGCCGGGGCTGGCCTCGTTCACCGCGGTGCGGCGCTTCGCGCCAGCCTCCGCCTCCACCAGCGTCGCGCGGGCCCGCGCCAGCGTGGCCTCCGCGGAGCGCACGGCGATGGCGTAGCGGGCCGGCTCGATCTCCGCCAGCACGTCGCCCTTCTTCACCGCCTGCCCCTCCGTGAAGCGCACCCGCTCCACGGCGCCAGGAACCCGGGCGGTGATCTGCACCCGCTCGAAGGCCTCCACGGAGCCCACCGCGTCCACCACGTACTCCACGTCCCGCGACTCCACCGGAGCCACCTCGACGGGGAACTGGATGGCTGCCCGGCCGCCACCCGCCGGCGCGCCTTTTCCGGGGGCGCTCTGCGCCTCCTTCTTGCAGCCAGCTCCCAGGGCCAGCGCGGCCACGGCCAGACCCAACGTTCCTACGCGTCGCATTGCCTTCACGGTTCCTTCCCCAATGGGTCGAGTCCGACTGCCGCCCGCAGCCCCAGCAACGCCACGCCCAGCGAGAAGCGGCTCTGGGCGTACGCCACTTCCGCCTCGAACTGCCGCAGCGAGGCGTCCGCCACCGTCAGCGCCGTGGACAAGCCCTGACGGTAGAGAATCCCTTGCTCCTCCGCGTTCTGCCGTGCCGTGCGGACCGCCAGGTCGCTCTGTGCCAGGGCGGCCTGGGCGTTCTCCAGTGCCACCCTCGCCTGCTCGATGTCCACGTCCACCCGGCGCGTGGTGGCCTGGACCTGGAGCTCCGCCGCCTTCGCCAGCGCGACCCGCTCCCGGCGCTCGGCATAGCGCTCGCCGCCGTCGAAGAAGTTCCAGACGAGGTTGACGCCCAGGAAGCCGTCTCCCGTGCGTCCCGCGAGGCCCGCCTCGTTGGTGAGGCGGTAGGTGGCGGACGCACCCAGGGTGGGCAGCAGCCGGGCCAGCGGCTCCTTGGCGCTCTCCTCCAGGGCATCCACCCGCAGCCGGGCGGCCAGGATGTCCGGGCGGCGGTCCAGCGCGCCGTCGGCCAGGGAGGCGTGGGCCTCCAGCGGCCGGCTGGCGTCCGACAGCAGCGTGTCCGGGGGAGCCAGGGTGCCGTCCACCGGGGTGACCAGCAGGTAGCCCAGCTCCAGCCGCGTGGTCTGCGCGGCGTTGCGGGCGTTGGAGAGCTGCACCTCGGCGCTGGCCGCCTCCAGCTCCGCCCGCGTCACGTCATTGGTGCTGGCCAGGCCCGCCTTGGCGCGAGCCGACGCGTCCTGGAGCGACTGGCGGGCGAAGGCGAGCCGCTGCTCGGCGGCTCGGTGAACCTGCTCCTGGGCCAGGGTGGCGAGGAAGGCGCTGGCGGCCTCGAAGCCAATCTGCCGGCGGGCCTCCACGGCCTCCCACTCCGCCGCGTCCTCGTCCCGCCGGGCCGCGCGGTACAGGAAGATGCCGCGCGCGTCGAACAGCGGCATGGTGGCGACGAAGTTGGCGTTGAAGGCGTTGTTGCGCTGGATGACCACCGTCTGGCCGCCGACCTCCCGCGTCACCTCGTTCAGACGCCGCGTGTAGTTGCCCGTCCCCGTCAGCTCCGGAAAGAAGAAGGCCCGGGCCCGAGCCACCCGGGCCCGCGCGGCCTCGGACTGCTGCTCGGCGACCAGGGCCACCTCGTTGCGCTTCGCGGCATACGTCACCGCCTGTTCCAGCGTCAGCGGACCGCCCGACGTCGAGAGGCCCTTGGGGGGCGGCGGCTGGGAGGCTGGGGCGTCCTCCGAGGACTCGGAGGTGGCCTCGGGACCGGGCTGCTGGCCGGATGCCTCGGAAGCCGACAGGGCAAGCCAGGCGCAGAGGGGCACGGCGATGGCGTGACGGGATCTGTGCATGAACGGGCGGGGGATGCTCGGGCCTCGGGGGGCGGTTCGGCGCGCCATATAAACGGAGCTGGAGAGAAGGGGCTATGACGATTCGGCGTCTGGACGCTGGCCAGCGCGACAGACTATGGGTGGCGTCAGGTTCTCCTGGGTTCCGTAGCTCACTGTCGAAAAATTGCGGGCGCCACCAAGCGCCCGGGAATGCTCAGCCGATGCGTTTATTCCTGATGGGTTGCGTTCTTACGGTGGTGGTCTCCGTCTCCGGCTGCCGGAAGCAGGAAGACCCACCCGCTGCCGGAGCCATCCGCGCGCTCGTCTCGTACGCGACGTTCCGCCCGGGCTGCCTGACGCTGACCGTCACGGACGTGGAGGACCCCAGCCGCACCGACACCGCCGAGATCCGGATGGAGCGTTCGGCCCGCAGTGACGTGCGCACGGTGGCCATCCTGGGCCGGGAGGGCTGGAGCCGGAACCTGCGGCTCACGGCGCAGGCCAACGAACGCTCCTGCAGCGGGCCCGTGGTGGCGCGGCACGAGGTCACCACCCAGGTCCCCACGGTGGGCGCCGCCACGGTGGAGCTGGACCTGCGCGCCCTGGACCTGGACGACGACGGCTTTGTCTCCAGCGAGGGCGCCTTCCCGGGCTCGGACTGCAACGACGACGACCCGGCCATCCATCCCGACGCGACGGAGCTGTGCGACGGCGTGGACAACAACTGCGCCAACGGCGAGGCGGACGCCCCTGGCGGCGCGGCCTACTACCCCGACGCGGACGGTGACGGGTACGGTGACTCGAGCGCCACGCCCAACCTCTCCTGCAATCCCCCCCCGGGCTACGTCGTGGAGGGAGGCGACTGCAACGACAACGACCCCAACATCCATCCCAACCAGCCCGAGCTCGTCTGCGATGGCAAGGACGACAACTGCGATGATGTCATCGACAACGACCCGTTCGACGTCGGCGCGACGTGCCAGGCGGAGGGCAACTGCGCGGGTGTCAAGCAGTGTGCGACGACCGAGCTGACGGCCTGCGTCAGCACCGAGACGCCGCGCGAGTGGTTCACCGACGAGGACGGTGACGGCAACGCGGGAACGTCCGCGGGCCTCTGGTGCGCCAACCCGCCGCCGGACGCCGTGGAGGAGAACACGGACTGCGATGAGAGCTCGCGCTTCGTGTCGGACTCGGCCACCGAGCTCTGCGACCGGCTGGACAACGACTGCGATGGTCAGGTGGACGAGGACCTGGAGGACTGCGACACCGGGGACTGGTCGACGACGTCCGCGACGCCCGCCACGATTACGTGGGAGACGGTGGCGGCCTACCCCGGCAACAAGGGCTGGCTCGCGGGACGCGACGGCCGGGTCGCCCACGTCGACGGCGAGACGATCACGCCCGTGGCGAACTGCCCGGGTGAGTGGAAGGCCTCCTGGGTGACGAACGCGGGGCGCGTGTTCCTGAGCAACGGCGCGGGCAAGTTCACCACCCGCCTGCCCACCGACTCCGGCCCCTGCGTCATCGTGGACGGCCCGGTGAACATCAGCATCAACGGCATGGTGGGCTTCGAAAACGGCAACAACGTGACGCTGTACGCCGTGGACAGCCAGGGCCGCATCCTCCGGTGGAACTACGAGGAGGGCGCGCCCACGCAGGAGGCGCCCGCGGAGATCGCCATGCTCGGCGGCAACCTCAAGTCCATTGACGGCACCAGCGCGCAGACGCTGCTCGCCGCCGGCACCGAGGAGCGAGGCGGCGTCAACCACCCCGTCGTCTGGCGCGCGCCCGCGGAGGCTGGCGGCACCTGGCAGAAGGAAGACCTGGGCGACATCCAGACCACCGGCTACATCTACGGCATCCGGGTGCTCTCGCCGAGCCTGGCCTACGCCGTGGGCGACGGCGGGCTCTTCCTGGAGCGCGCGGGGACGACGTGGACCGTGAAGCCCCGCATCGTCCTGCCGACCCAGGCCGCCGCGGACATCCGCGCGCTGGTGGCCTTCGGCAGCAAGGCCATCTACGCCGTGAGCAGTGGCACGAACAACATCCACTTCTGGAACGGCACGGCGTGGAGCGTCGCCTTCGATCCGTCCAGCCCCTTGAACGCGTTGAGTGGAACCGGCCCGGCGGACGTCTGGGTGGCGGGCTCTGGCGGCGCGCTCGTGCGCTGGCGGCCTGAGGCGCTGCGCGGACGGACGGACACATGGACCTGCGCGCGGACGGCCTCGACGGTGCGG
>JBKGHI010000166.1:0-19237 GCA_046520405.1 Myxococcus sp. 1LA | reverse complement strand
GCCGCCGGAAGTGCGCCACTCCGAGGAGGCCGCCGCCCGGAGCGTCGAGCCACCGCTCGCCCAGGCGGTGGGTGTCCATACGGCCACGACACTGAACGGTGTCCCCGTGCCCACCCTGCGGCCGCGCGACGAGGCCCCGCCGGCGGAGGATGAATCGCGGGACAAGGACGGGCGGCGCGAGCGGGGGACGGACCGCCGGTTGGGGGCGCGGATGCTGTGGAACGTGCTGCACCGGTTCCGCTCGGGGCCGGAGGACGGGGCGGTGGCCCAGGCGCAGTGGGATCGGCTGACCATGGGCGCCCTGCTGGCCCTGCTGGGAATCGCGCTGCTGGTGGCGGCGCTCGTCAGCCTCTAGGGCCATCAGCCCGGCGACAGCGCCCTGGCCGGTGCGAATCTCCTTGGATTGCACCCGCTTGTGCTAGGTTGCCGCACCTACTTGGCAACCGACGACCTCACTCTCGTCAAGCGCGTCCGGAGCGGCGACCAGCGCGCTTTCAAACTCCTCGTCGAGCGTTACCAGCGCAAGGTGTACGCCGTTGCCCTGGGCATGCTGAAGGACAAGGAGGAAGCGATGGACGTCTCCCAGGAGGCGTTCGTCAAGGTCTACAAGTACCTGGACCACTTCAAGGGCGACTCGTCCTTCTACACCTGGCTCTACCGCATCACCGTCAACATCTGCATCGACGTCATCCGCAAGCGTGGCGGAGGCGGCGAGGCGGTGGAGTTCGACGAGAGCCAGGCCATGGACCTGTCGGAGGCCCGCATCGGCGCCCTGGGCAGCCGGTTGGGGACCAACCCCCAGAAGAGCGCCCTGCGCCGCGAGCTGGCGGAGAAGATCCAGGAGGCCCTGTCCACGGTGCCGGAGAAGCACCGCGCCATCCTCCTGCTGCGGGAAATCGAGGGCATGTCGTACGACGACCTGGCCCGGACGCTGGACATTCCCAAGGGCACGGTGATGAGCCGGCTGTTCCATGCCCGGGCCAAGGTCCAGAAAATCCTGAGTGAATACCTGGAGTTGGACGAAGCGAAGAGCGGCGTGGGCAGTGAGTGAGCGGGCCTCGAATATCTGAGGGAACGGCCCGTCCCAATTTTCGCAGCCCATTCCAGCGAGCAGGTGAAGCCAATGGCCGGTAATCCCGCGTGTGAACGTTTCGTACCCATGTTGTCCCCCTACGTCGACGGGGAGCTGAGCTCCGGCGAGCGGGTCAACGTGGAGCGTCACCTGGCCGCCTGTCGGGACTGCACCGGGAGGGCGGCGGACCTGCGCGCCGAGTCCGGCCTGCTGCGGGTGGGCCTGGACATGGCCCTGGATGACGTGGACTTCAAGGACTTCACCCAACGCGTCATGGCGCGGGTGACGCCGGACAAGCCGCCCCTCATGGAGCGGCTGAGGCTGGCAGTGTCCGAAATGTTCCTCTACCAGCGCACCGCGATGATTTCGTCGCTGGCCACCGCGGCCGTGCTGGTACTGGTGGGAGTGCCCCTCCTGACGGGTGACAGGGCGCCGGAGGGTTACGCCGCCGAGCGCATGACGGTGAAGTCCATCCAGCCCTACCGCAACGCCGAGGTGGCGCCGGTGGTGATGGAGACGGACAATGGGGGCACCATCATCTGGCTGGTGGACGAGGACTCGGACGTCCTGGCCCCCGGCGCGGAGAAGGGTGAGCGGCAGGACCCAACCGGCGTTGGCCAGCCAGACGCAAGCGGGCGCAACGTGCCCGCGCGCCCGGCTCCCGACGCCCCCAGGCCGTCGGGAGGTTCCTTGTGAGAAGACACGTGTCGTCGGGCCGGATGCTGTGGGCGGTGCTGGGGCTGGGCATGCTGCTGCCCCTGGCCGCCAGCGCGCAGGACGCGAAGGTCCAGGTCCAGGTCGAAGTGGTGCTCGCCTCGAAGAAGGGCACCGAGGTCGACCGCCCGAGCTGGAGAAGATGAAGGAGCAGTTCCAGAAGCAGAACTTCAGCTTCACCTCCTTCAAGCGCCTCTCACAGGAAGTGCTGACGGTGAGCGCGAAGAGCGGCTCCGAGGTGAAGCTGCCCAACGGCGCCAACGCGACGCTGCAACTGCAGGGCATCAAGGACGGCACGGCCACGGTGCGCGTGGCGATTCCCCGGCAGCCCACGCTGGACGTGGAGCTGGGCCGCCAGGGCGCCGTCTACCAGAAGGCCGGCAAGTACGTGGGCGGGGAGCTCATCCTCGTGCTCTCCCCCCCCGCGCGGTAATTGCTGCTCCCGGCGCCGCCTCAGGCGGCGCGGGCCTCTTCTTCCGCCTCCAGCACGATGATTTCCAGGTCCTCTTCCATCTCCAGGGGGAGGACCTCTTCGTTGGCGGCATGCGCCTGGAGGCTCGGTGCGGGGGCCTCGGCGTGCTCCCGCTCCAGGTTGATGCGCAGCCCGTCGAACATGGTGTCGAAGGCCGCGTAGATGCGGTCCACCATGGCCAGGGCCTCCGCGCGCACCGCCGGGGACAGCCGCATGGCCTCCAGCTCCGCCGCCAGCTCCTGCTCGAACATGGCGTGCTGCGCCTCGGCCTGCATGTGGTGGTCGGAGAAGTACTTCAGCCGCTCGTCCGCGCCTTGCGCCGCGGTGACGATGGCGGTGCGGCTGAAGAAGACATGGCTGGTGGACTCCAGCGCCCACAGCAGCACGATGCGCAGCCGGTCATCCACCGGGCGGTACACCTCGCTGATGATGGCGTAGGCCGCGTCACGCGTCTTCACGTGCGCGCGGCCGTACATGGTGCCGATGCTCAGCGAGCCGCCGGTGAGCGCGGAGATGTCGTCCTCGAACCACTGGTCATGCCCGCCTTCCTCCGCGTGGTGCCGCGTGGCGAGCGCCTTGAGGCGCGCGTCCTGGATGAAGTGCGCGTTGAGGCGCAGCACGTCCTGGAACGTCATCACCCAGAACGTCAGGCGGGGCGCGAAGGCCATCACCTGGTCGATGGGCCGGTCCATCCGCATGTCGGAGAAGAAGGGGTGCGCTGCGAAGCGCGCCTCGCGCACGGCGATGTGTTGGAGCACTTCCTTCATGATGGCCCTCCCACGGGTGTGAGGTGATGCGCCGCCGCCGGCCCTCTGGCGGAAATCCGCTACCAATTGATGCTGTACGTGCAGGCGCTGTCTCCGCGCCGCCGGCAACTCTTGGCCTCATGTTCAATACGCACCCAGAGCGAATCCTTGGGACGGAACCGGTCGCCAATGGCCTCGATGAGCCCCAGGTCCAGGTCACACGGATAGGGATTGTCACACACCATGCGTGCGTTTCGCCGGTCCACCGGCTCGAAGCGGTAGCCGCCGATGGCGCCCTTGCCGCGGTGGTTCATCCGGTACGCCATGTCCACCGCGCGCAGGCCCTTCTCCAGCGTGTCGATGTCCGGCGGGAAGTGCGCGCTGTCCGGAATCTTCCGGCCAATCGTTCTCACCGTGCTGGGGCCAATCTTGTCGAACACCAGCTGGAACGACTTCAGCAGGGCGGGCATGGGGTACCAGGCATCCGCCTTCAGCGGCGCGATGCCGTTCTCCCCCAGGATGCGCAGCGCGCGTGACTGGGCGAGCTCCATGCCGTTGACGATGGCGAGAATCGACTGACCGATGACTTCGATGCCCTGGAACGCAAGAGGCTGAAGCGCAGGCGCGGTGACGCTGATGGGAGTCTTCAATTCCATACGGGTGACGCCCTCGTCTGGTGAGGAGTGACACGTATTGAAGCGGCTTTTTCCGATATTTTCAAATAGACTCACATGTCTGTAATTTTCCGGAAGATTCGATATGGGATTCCCCGTGGCTCAATAACGACCCGCGCGGTCGGTCTGACGACAGGCGACCTGGGGTTCGCTGTGAGTGGGATTGGGCTCACGCACAGCGCGGGGGCGGGCGGCATCGCGGGGTGGGGCGGGATGCCCCAGCGGGGCAACCTGCCCCGGTGGGGCGCTGAAGCGCCTGGCGGCTGTTGGCGGCGCACCGGGAAGAACTTCCGTCGGAGCCCGCCCGCGCAGGGCTGAAAAAAAGTCAGAAGTCCGGTCCCCGGGGCGGGGGGGCAAGCAGCCGGCCTTCGAGAAATCGCGGGGTTGGCGAGCGGCACGCGGGTTGCTGAGGAGAGTGGGCGTGCAGGACGCGGCGCCGCCGGGTCGGGCGCAGGACGAGCAAACCTCTCACCCTTGGAGACGAAATCATGGCGAAGACTCAGAAGCGTGGACAGGTCATCCGTCGTAAGGCCCAGCAGATGAAGGTGACGACGGCGAGCGCGGTGAAGGGGGCTGGCCGGAGCGCCCGCCAGGTGCAGGTGACGCTGGGTGACCTCATCGCGGCGGCCTTCGACACGGTGGGTGGCGAGGTGAAGAAGGTGGCGCAGGTGATGTCCTCCACGGACATGACGGTCGCCACGGGCAAGCACATCGTCTTCGTCGGCTGACACGCCGGTCCGGGGCGTGCGCGGAGCAGGACGGCCTGGCGGTGGCGCCAGGTGAGGGCGGCCGAGGCGGGGGACGGGAAGGGACGCACCTGTGAGACGCATCATCAGTCCCGGGCGGAACTGTTGGACGGTGGAGGAGGCGAGCGACGGGGGCATCCTCGTGGACGCGCGCGCCTACTACCGGGAGCTGTACCGGGCCGCGCAGAAGGCCCGCAGATACATCGCGATTACGGGCTGGCAGTTCGACAGCGACGTGGCCCTGCTCCGGGGTGAGGACCTGGGCGAGTCGCGCGGCGAGTCGCGGCTGCTCCCGATGCTGGACGAGCTGTGCCGGGCCAACCCGGAGCTGCGCGTCTACGTGCTGGCGTGGGACTTCAGCCTGCTGCTCGCCATGGAGCGCGAGTGGATGCAGCGGCTCATCTTCAACTGGACGGCGAACGGGCAGGTGCGCTTCCGCTTCGACGCTTCCAGTCCGCTGTATGGCGCGCACCACCAGAAGCTGGTCGTCATTGATGGCATGGTGGCCTTCAGCGGTGGCATGGATGTCTGTGATTGCCGCTGGGATGACCGGGACCACCCGGTGCGCTCGGAGCTGCGCTGTGACAGCGGGAGGGACCCGCATGGCCCCTACCATGACGTGCAGTCGGTGTTGACGGGGCCGGTGGTGGACCGCCTGGCGGAGCTGTTCGAGGCGCGTTGGGCGCACTCGGGCGGCGGCGAGCTGCGGCTGCCCAAGGTGGCCCGCGACGACGTGGACTTCACGCCGAGCCTGCCGGCGCCGCCGGGGCCGGTGGCCATCAGCCGCACCTTCGGCAAGACGCTCTTGCCGCCGCAGCCCGCGGTGCAGGAGGTGGCCGCGCTGTATCTGGATGCCATCGCCGCGGCCGAGCGCTTCATCTACATCGAAAACCAATACTTCTCCTCGCGGGCCATCTTCCAGGCGCTGGTGAAGCGCATGCGGGCCCCGTGGCGGGGGCGGCTCCAGATTGTCCTGGTGCTGCCACAGCAGCCGGAGGCGCTGCGGGAACAGCTCGCCATGGGCATTGCCCAGGTGCGGCTGTTGCGCACGCTGGAGCGCGTGGCGCACGAGACGGGGCATGCCTTCGGCGTGTACTGCTCCGCGGGGCACGACGCGCGCACCGGCGAGGACATCTACACATACATCCACTCGAAGGTGATGGTGGTGGATGACCGCTTCCTCACGCTGGGCTCGGCGAACACCACCAACCGCAGCCTCGGGTTGGACTCGGAGCTGAACCTGAGCTGGGAGGCGGACGGGCCCGACGACGCGACGGTGCGCGCCATCCGCCGCATCCGCGTGTCGTTGATGGCCGAGCACGCGGGGCTGGAGGGCATGGCGGCCCTGCGCCTGCTGGCGGCCGCGGACAGCGGACTGGTGGACTGGCTGGACGACCTGGCCGTCATGGGGCTGCAGCGCCTGCGCGCCCACCCCATGTCGACGGTGTTCGACCAGAGCCCGCTGCTCAAGTCGCTGGAGCCCGAGGAGCTCATCATCGACCCGGAGCAGTCGGTATTGGACGAGTCCCTCTTCGAGGCGCTGCATCGCGCCGAGGATGGGCTGTTCGCCTCCGGGGTGCGCCTGTTGTCGCGCTGGCTGGTGGGCACGGGCACCGAGCGCCCGCACCGCGCCATCCTCCCCTGCGCGCAGGACGAGGGCTAGCCGCTCCCGGAGGCGTGGAGACACCAGGCCCCTGGCTGCCCGCCTGCCTTGGGACGGGCCCGGGGGCACGGGCATGCCCGGCGGGTTGTTCCTGCCGCGCGGGACGCCACCTTGTCGAGAGCACAACTTCTCTCACACAAGGGGCATTCACCATGAAGCTTCCTCTCATGGCCGCGGTGGCGGCACTGGCTTTCTGGGGTTGTTCGAGCAACTCGGCGAATACGCGCGCGGATGAGCGCGCCATCGGCGGCTCGGGCACGGAGACGACGGCACCTGAGTCCGTGGACACGAATTCGGACTGGGATGACCGCAGCCCGGGTGAGGCCGCCGACGTGACGGACAACGAGCGCCGCGACCGGCAGGACGCGCCCACCGTCTACGACGGCGAGGCCACCGGTGGCAGCGGCCCTGGCATGGGCGCGGGCACCTCGGTGACGACGCCGGAGGGCGAGCGGTACGACGTGCAGGACGGGCCGCTCCTGGGTGGCCAGCAGAGTGAGGACGCCCGCAAGGACGGCGTGGGCGGCTCGGGCAACATCGAGAAGGCGCCGGTGGACGGCAAGTCCGAGGTCGAGGAGCTCGACGCCGATGACGTGAAGACCCAGGAAGTGGAAGCCAGCGACGTCGAGGTCGACGGCAGCCGTTAACGCGGCGTGAAGGTCGCGCGTCGCCCGCTGACGTCAGGCGGGGGCACGTGTGCCGACGGTCCGCAGTGTCACCCACACGCGGATGCAGTCACCTGCTTCGTCTCGCGCCGTGGACAGGTAGAGTCGGGGGACGATGACTGGCGCCCCCCTCTTCGCTCTCCTCGCCCTGGTGTCCACGCAGTACGACGGCAGCTCCACCGTGGAGGAGGTGTCTTCGGAGGAGGAGGTCTCCGCGCCCGCGCGGGAAGGGGCCCCGTCTCCGCCGCGCGGCTGGATGAGCCCGCGCCTCCGGGCAGCACGCACACGGGCGGTGGGGGCTTCGGCTTCAGCGGCCAGTTGGAGGTCGGTGGCCTGAGCCTGCCCTCCGGGCCTCGCGGCGGCGGTCAGGATTTCTTCGCACGCATCTATCCCTCGCTGGGGCTGACGCACGGGGAGACCTTCGTGCTGCGGCTGGGTGCCAACCTGCGGCTGCGGGTGGTGGATGAGGCGCCCACGCGCGAGGACGACTACAGCGGCGGGCTGCGCCGCGAGGACTGGGACGAGCTGAGTGACTTCGGGCAGGTGGTGCGCATGCTGCGCATCGGCCAGGAAGGGCGGCCCGCCTTCCTCCGCATCGAGCCCTTCTCCGAGGAGACGCTGGGTCGCGGCTATCTCGTGGGCCGCTACAGCAACACGCTGGCGCCGGACTATCACCCCGCGGGTGGCTCGCTCACCTTGGTGAAGGGCGCGGTCCGCGCGGAGCTTCTGGCCAGTGACGTGCTCGCCGCGCGCATCTTCGCGGGCGAGGCGTTGCTGGACCTGGGCCGCATGGCCAGCGACGACGCGAAGCGCTTCGACCGTTTCCTCCTCCGGTTGTCGGCGGCGCATGACGCGGGCCGCGCGGGCGGCAGGACGCCGGACCTCACCCTGGCCTCGGTGGGCGGAGACATCGCCCTGTACAAGGGAGAGCGGCTGCGCGCCTGGGCCCTGCTGGGCGGCGGCGCGCGCTTCACGCAGGCGTATACGCCGGCCTTCGGCGGCTTGTTGGGCGTGGCCTTCGAAGGGCAGACGGCCGGCGGCACGCAGCTCAGCGTCACCGTCCAGGGCCGCAAGCAGGGTGGCCGCTTCCGCTTCGGCATGTTCGGTCCCGACTACGAGCTGGGCCGCTTCTCCGGCGTCGGCCTGTCGGAGACGCCCATCGCGGAGGAGGTGCTGCCGTCGGGCTTCGCCGGCTACGTGGAGTTGAACGTCGCGAAGGGGAATCCCAACGAGCTGCTCCTGCTGGGGAGCATCGCCGCGCAGTACTTCGGCTTCGGGCGCACGGACACGGATGTGTCCGCTGGCTTCGAGCTGCCGGGCGGCAGGACGCGCGCGCTGGCCCGCGTGGTGCTGACGGGCCTGGGTGACCGGCCCCGTTATTCCGCGGGGTTGGAGCTGCGCCAGCGCATCCTCAATCACTTCTACGCGTGGGGTTCCGGCGGCACCGTCCATTTCCCACAACCGGACGGTACGCTGGTGCGAGGCGTCACCGCGGGCGCCGGTGTGGGCGTGGATTTCCAGCGCTGAGCCGAGCGGTTCGAGCGGCGGCTGGGCCTTCGTGGGCCTGACGCCGCTCTCTTTTCGCCCTGCTTGACTACGGTTGTAGTCAGCCGTACCTTCCTCGTGACTACAGTTGTCGTCACGGGAAGGCGCATGAAGAAGCCGGTGGGAGAGCAGGAGCTGTTGGTGCTGCGGTACGTGGCCGAGCACGGCCCGGCGACCGTGGGTGAGGTGGCCGAGCGTTTCGGCGAGGCCCAGGGGCTGGCTCGCTCCACCATCCTCACGGTGATGGAGCGGCTGCGGCTGAAGGGGTACCTGACGCGGCGCAAGGTGGAGGGCGTGTTCCAGTACGCCTCGCCGGTGCCGGCATCCGAATTGCTCAGGGACGTGGTCGGCGACTTCGTGCAGCGCTCGCTGTCGGGCTCGCTGTCACCGTTCGCCGCGTACTTGTCCGAGGCCGAGGACGTGTCCGACGAGGAGCTGGCGCAGCTCCAGGACGTCGTGGCGCGGCTGCGCTCGCAGAAGCGGAAGGGGTAGGAGCATGTTCACCGACTGGGTGTCCTCGGGGTTGTGGCGGGCGTCGTGGCAGGGCGCGCTGTGCGCCGCGTTGGTGTGGGCGGTGTCCCGGGCGTGGCCCCGGTTGCCGGCGTCGCTGCGCGCCGGGCTCTGGTGGCTGGTGGCGCTCAAGTTCGTCGTGGCGTTGGGGTGGCTGCCCACGCTCGCGTTGCCGGTGCTGCCCGCGTCGGTGGCCTCCGGCGTGGCGCGGGTGGAGTCGTGGTGGGGTGGGCTTCCGCGGGGCGTGGCTCGACTGCTTCGGCGGCTGATTTCCGGGCGCGAGGTCCGACGCGGGAGGGTGATGCGCCAGGGGCCTCTTCCCAGCGGCGGGAAGGCGTGGAGGCTGGCGCGACGCCTCCGCGGATGGTGGGGGATGGGATGGCGCCCGGCGGGCTTCAGGTGGCCGCGTCCACGCCGCACGAGGCTGCGAGCCATGGCGACGTGGCGAGCCTCCCGGCTGCCGGGAGCGGGCGTCCCTCGAGGATGCTAGGGGCCGGGGTGGCGGGCACGGCGGCCGACGGGCTTCGTGCGTCCACGCGGCTCGAGGACGCGCGCCATGGTGGCGGGGTCGGTGCCACGCACGCGGAAGCCGAGCCCGGCGTTTCCTCGTGGGGGCGCGCGTTGGTGTGGCTCCTCCTGATGGCGTGGGGAGCCGGGGTGTTGTGGCAGGTGCGGGGCCACGTGAAGGGCGGGCTCGCGGTGCGTCGTCTGCGCCAGGCGGCGCGTCCCCTGGTGCATCCGGGGCTGGAGGCGGAGGTGCGGGCGTTGTCCGAGGCCGCGGGGCTTCGGCGCGCGCCGGCGCTCCTCGTCTCCGAATCGGTGGCCAGTCCGCTGGCCACGGGGCTGTTGGCACCGGTGGTGGTCCTGCCCGCGAAGGCCGTGCGGCTCCTGCCCGTGGAGGCCCTGCGCATGGCATTGGCGCACGAGCTGGCGCACCTGCGCCGGGGTGACTTGTGGCTCGGCTGGGTGCCCGCGCTGGTGGAGTCGCTCTTCTTCTTCCACCCGCTCGCGCGGCTGGGTGCCCGCGAGTACGCGCTGGCTCGCGAGGAGGCGTGTGACGCCGAGGCCATCCGGCTCACCGGCGCCGAGCTCGCGGACTACGGCGAGCTGATTCTCGCCTTTGGAATCGCCAGGGCGCCCGGCTCGGCCGCGGCGCTGGGTGCGTCGTCTCACGTTGATGCGTTGCACAGGAGGTTGAGCATGCTGGAGCACGTTGATGCCGTTACCCTCGAATCCGGCGCGTGTTGAAGGTGGCGCTTTCCGCCATGGGCATCGCCGCGCTCGTTCCCTTCCAGGTCGTCGCACGGGAAGCGGGCGCCGCCGCCTCCGAGTCCGCGAAGCCCGCTCCGAAGAGCGCGGCGTCTCCGGCCGCGAAGCCCGCGCCTTCTCCGGCCCCGAGCGAAGCCTCATCGGACACCCAGAGCGAGCGCGTCGTGATGAAGCAGGGCGTGGTCGTGTTCCATCATGATGGCGTGTCGAGCGTCACGCCCGCGATTCCGTTGCCGCCCGCCGCGCCCAATCCTCCCGCTGCGTACGGCAATGCCTCGCCGCCGCCGCCGCCCGCCGCGCCCAATCCTCCCGCTGCGTACGGCAATGCCTCGCCACTGCCTCCGCTGCCGCCGACCCCTCCTGCTCCGCGCGTCGCGGTCGTCTCCTACCGGCACGCATGGGGCGTCGGGCCCCACCTCGCCGCGGTTCCATCTCCGCCGCCGCCGGCCCCACCGGCGCCTCCGCGGGGCCACCCTGACAGTGGCTACGTGCTGCTGTCGGATGGGACGGCGACGATGAATGGCACCACGGTCGACCTGGAGCTGGCACGCACCTTCAAGCAGAAGGACAAGGAGATCCTCTACGTCCGCCGCAAGAGCGAGGCGTTCATCATCCGCGACCCGGCCACGCTGAAGGCCGTGCGCGAGGCGCTCTCCAGCACGCGAGAGCTGGGCAAGGCGCAGAGCGCGCTGGGAGAGCAGCAGGCCGCGCTGGGCCAGCAGCAGGCCGCGCTCGGCCAGAAGCAGGCCACCGTGGGTCATGAGCAGGGCGGGCTGGGGCGCAAGCTCGCGGACCTGGCCTATCAGCAGGCCGGACTCCACATGGCGGAGACGCGGCTGGATTCCTTGTCAGAGACGGAGCGCGAGCGCCGCCGCGCCGAGCTGAAGAAGCAGGAGCGCGACCTGGAGAAGGAGATGGAGGCCTTGGAGAAGCAGATGGCGGGGCTCGCCGAGAAGCAGGCCGCCTTGAGCAAGGAGCAGGGCCAGCTCAGCGAGAAGCAGCACACCCTGCATGAGGAGCAGGTCAAGCTGAGCCAGCAGCACCAGGCCCGCATGCAGGAGGTGGAGGTGAAGGTGGAGGGACTCATCGACGAAGCCCTGCGCAAGGGTCTGGGCCAGCCGCTGCCGACCTGACGCCGGTGGCCTCTCGCGGGCCGTTTGGGGTGGGTCCTCGATGCCTCCGCCTCACACACTTCGAGGCGAAGGCGGATGCCGCTGGCAGTGTGGGCGAGGGCTCGGGCTGGTGAGCCTGCTTCACCGGAAGTCCTCCGCTCGTGAACTGCCGGGACTTCGCACCCCGTGGTAGACCCTGACGCATGTCATCGACGCATGCACGGGAAGGGGGCCGCTCCCTCCAGATGGGACGGCCCCAGGACGCGGTGAAGAGCTTCCAGATGGGGCTCTCCATCGACCCAGGCGACGTGGACTGCCTCCTGGGCCTCGTGCGTGTGCACCTGAGCACCGGCGCCGCGGTGGACGCGGAGGCGGCCGTGCTTCGCCTGTTGAAGGTGAAGCCAGACCACACCGAGGCGCAGGCGCACCTCGCCATGCTGCGTGCCCAGGCGGGCCATGCCGACGCGCTGGAGGCCCTGCGGGCCCTGGCCGCCGCGCCCAACGCCGGCTACTTCGAGCGCTTCAACCTGGGCGCGCTGCTGTTCGAGCGGGGTGACCTGGCGGGAGCGCGCGCCGCCTTCGAGTCCGTGCTCCAGGTGTCGCCCGACAGCACCCACGCCCACTTCGAGCTGGGGCGCATCCGCCTCCAGCAGGGCGAACCGGACGGCGCGGTGTCCCACTTCCTGCGCGCCGCCGAGGGCGCCCCCCAGCAGCCCATGCCGCTGCTGATGTTGTCGCGGGCCCATGCCGCCTGTGGCCAGCTCGGGTTGGCCATCCAGGCTGCCACGCAGGCGCTGGAGAAGGCCCAGGGCGGGCTCCGGCGCGCGGTGCTGGAGGACCTCTTCAAGCTGTACCTGTCCGGCGGCAGCTCGGATGGGGCCAAGCGCGTGGCGCAGGAGCTGCGCCAGTTGGAGCCCTCCAGCATCAACTACATCTACCTGCACGGCCTGGCGATGATGAGCGCGGCCTCCTTCGTCGAGGCCAAGGAGCTCTTCGCCGAGGTGCTGCGCCAGGCGCCCGGGAGCTGGCAGGCCCAGCACGCGTTGGCTCAGATGCACCTCGCGCTGGGCGAGCGCGACCCCGCCGTGAAGCTGCTGGAGGAAGCCTCGGCGTCGGTGCCGACGGACCCCGGTCCCACCAATGACCTGGCCGTGGTGCTGATGCAGGAGAACGGACACGCGCGTGTTCCGGCGCTGCTGGCGCCCGTGCTGGCCGCGCACCCGAATGACGCCGGCACGCACCTCAACATGGCCCTGGGGAACGTCCCTTTGGACAAGGTGGCCGCCGCGCACCATGCGCGACAGGCGCTCGCGCTGGGCGGCGACGACGTGCGCGCGCAGGCGGAGCAGCTGCTGAAGCAGCTCGGCGCCTGAGGCCCGCGGGAGGGCCTCAGCCCTCCTCGTGCGGCTCGAAGTAGTCCGTGAGCTGCTCGGCGAGCCAGCTCATCACCACGCGCACCCGGCGGGGCACGCTCCGGCCGTAGGTGTGCAGCAGTGAGACGGGCATGGGCATGCAGGTGAGCTCCGGCAGGACCTCGACGAGCTCGCCTTCACCCACGTCGGGGCGAGACTTGCGCCTAGGAACCTGGATGATGCCGAGCCCCGCCCGGCATGCCGCGACGTAGGCGTCGACGCTGCTGACCGTCACCATGTTGCGCATCGGCCACTCGCGGTAGCCGCCTTCGTGGGGGTACTCGAAGGAGGGCGGTTCGGCGCCGAGTCCCGGCGAGTAGTGGACGACGAAGTGCCTGTTCAAATCCTCCAGCTTGCGCGGCGTGCCGTACTTCCTCAGGTACGCGGGGCTGGCGTAGTTCATCATCCGCAGGACGCCGAGCTTGCGCCCCACGAGCCCCGGGTCCCCTTGCGAGCCCACGCGCAGCACGCAGTCGAAGCCCTCGCGAAAGGGCTCGGTGCGCCGGTCCGTCGTGTTGATGAGGACCTCCAGGTGGGGATGCCGCGCGAGCAGCTCCGGCAGGCGTGGGAGGATGAGCTCGCGCGCGATGTTGACCGGCAGGTCGATGCGCACGCGCCCGCGAAGGCCCCGGGCCGCCTGGAACAGCGCGCCCAGCTCGTCCGCCTCCTGCACCAGCCGCCGGGCCCGAGGCAGGAGCTCCTCTCCATCCGGAGTGAGCCGCACGACGCGCGTCGAGCGCTGGAAGAGCTGGCAGCCGAGCTCCGTCTCGAGCGCCTTCAACCGCAAGGACACCCGCGCCTTGGGCATGCCCAGTTGTTCGCCCGCGCGGGTGAAGTGGCCCAGCTCGGCCACCTTCACGAATATCTTCAGGGACTCGAGGTCCAGGCTCATTGTTTCTCCAATCGAAACAGTGTGTCGGAGCGCGGCCTCTTTCTCAACCCGGGTGCGGCTCACTATTCATGGACAGGCGCGGCGCACCGCCGCGTCACCTGAAAGGAATGGACATGCCCACCTCGAAGAACATGCCCGTGGCGCTCATCACGGGGGGAAGCCGTGGATTGGGGAAGAACATGGCGCTCAAGCTGGCGGCCCGGGGCACCGGCATCATCCTGACGTACCGCACCGGCGCGGACGAGGCGGCCGACGTCGTGAAGCAGATTGAAGCGGCGGGCGGCAAGGCGGTGGCGCTCCCGCTCGACGTCGGGGACACGCGCGGCTTCGGCGTCTTCGTGGAGGCGGTGCGCACGGAGCTGGGCCGTCACTTCGGCCGCGAGCGCCTGGACTTCCTGGTGAACAACGCGGGCATGGGCATCCACGCCAGCTTCGCGGAGACGACCGAGGCCCAGTTCGACGCGCTGATGAACGTCCACCTCAAGGGGACGTTCTTCCTCACCCAGCGGCTGCTGCCGGTGCTGGCGGATGGCGGGCGCATCCTGAACATCTCCACCGGGCTCGCCCGCTTCACCTTCCCTGGCTACGCCGCCTACGCGACGATGAAGGCGGGCGTGGAGGCGCTCACCCGGTACCTGGCGAAGGAGCTGGGGCCCCGGCGGATCTCCGTCAACGTGCTCGCGCCGGGCGCGACGGCGACGGACTTCGGGGGCGGCGCCGTGCGCGACAACAAGGAGCTGAACAAGACACTGGCCGCGCAGATCGCGCTCGGCCGCGTGGGCGAGGCCGATGACATTGGTGATGCCGTCGCCATGCTGCTGTCGCCGGAGGGCGCGTGGGTGACGGGCCAGCGCATCGAGGCCTCGGGCGGGATGATGCTCTGACGCCCAGCGCGCGCTCCAGCGGCGCTGGAGCGCTGGGGCCGTGCTCAGCGCTTCAGGCGGAGGATGAGGTCCTTGTCCGGCCCGCAGTCACCGCGCCCGTCGCAGTTGCTGGTGGTGACGTAGAGGTGGCCGTCCGGCCCCATGATGACCTCGCGCAGCCGGCCGTGCGTGTTGCGCAGGTACACCTCGTGCATGGCCACGCGGCTTGAATCGGGCGCGAACTCCACGCGCTGGAGGTGGCGCGAGCCCAGCGTGCCGATGAGCAGCGAGCCCTTCCATTCGGGGATGGCCGTGCCGGTGTAGATGGCGGCGCCGCCCGGAGGCATGGCGTCCTCGTAGGTGATGGACGGGGTGATTTGCCCCTGGCGCGTCTCACACGAGTAGATGCCGGGCCAGCCCAGGTTGTCCCCGCGCCGGGCGACGCTCACCTCGTCATGGCCTCGGCGCAGCGTCTCCCCGCTGGGGCCGTGGTCCACGACGTACAGCGTGGAGGCGTCCCGCCAGTCGAAGGCCTGGAGGTTGCGGATGCCGGTAAGGAACGCGGGCGAGCCGGGGATGGGATTGTCCTGGGGCACCGCGCCGTCTGGCGTGAGGCGCAGCAGCTTGCCGGCCGGGTCGTTCGCGTTCTGCGAGCGGTCCGGGGCTCTCGCGTCGCCGGTGCCCGCGTACAACATGCCGTCCGCGCCGAAGCGCAGACGTCCGCCGTCGTGGTACGTGGCGGAGGCGATGCCGCCGAAGATGACGCGGTCGAGCGTCGCGGTGGCGTGGTCCTCCGACAGCGTCCACCGCTCGATGCGGTTCTCCTCGGTGCCGCCCGCGTCCGTGGTGACGTAGATGTAGAACTGGCGGTTGTTCGCGAAGTCCGGGTGGGCCGCGATGCCGAGCAGGCCTCCCTCCGCGGCGTCCGCCACCGGCACCGTCGCCACGGGCTGGGGCTGGAGGACGCCCGCCTTGAGCAGGCGGATGCGGCCCGGGCGCTCGGTGACGAGCGCGTCACCGCCGGGCAGCCACGCGATGCCCCACGGCGTCTCCAGTCCGCGCGCCACCACCTCGACGTCGAAGGGCACGGTGCCGTCGGCGCCCAGCCGTCCCCCACGAGGATGCAGTCCTTGGGGGAGGCGGTGCCTTGCGCCTGGCTCCTGCGGCAGGCGGAGGCGGAGACAGCGAGCACCACGAGGGCGGAGAGCAGCGGGAGAGAGGTGCGCATGAACGGATTAATGTCCGCGTGCGCGCGGATGCGCCAGCCTCACGGGCACACAGCGTCCAGGGACGGACGCGCCGTGGGGCGGACCGCTCGTCCGGCCCTGGCTGTGCAGGCCCGGACGGCGGGACGCGGCCTCAGGCGTCAGTGGTCCGCGTAGCGCTGCTCACCCGCCTCCACGCGCGTGGCGAGCCGGTTTTCGCGCGGAGGCAGCGGGCAGGTGGCGAACTTCGTGAACGCGCAGGGCGGGTTGTAGGCGCGGTTGAAGTCGAGCACGACGCGCCCGTCCTTCGGCTTCTCCGCGGAGAGGAAGCGGCCCGCGCCGTAGGTCGCGTCCCGGTTCGTCTCATCCGCGAAGATGATGAAGAGCCCGTCCGCGCCGTCCTCCACGGGCGTCAGCCGGTGCTCCTTGCCATTCACCGTGAAGACGAGCGTGCCGGGCGCCTTCATCTCGTCGATGGTCCCCAGCACGTTGGGGACGCTCAACATGCGAGGCGTCTGCGCGGGCTCGAAGCGCGCCTCGACGCGCCAGGCAGGGCTCGCCGGATACGTGGGGATGCCCTGGAACTGCTTGCGCGCCGGCGCGCCGGAGTCCCTCACGCGGACCCCCAGCTTGTCGCCGCGGAGGATGAGCTGGAAGCTGACGGTGCCGAGCTTGAGCACGTCCGGCGCGCCCTGCTCGTCCGACTGGAGCGCGCCCCCCGTGAAGGGCTGGCCGTTGCGGGTGAGGGTGACGCCGGGCGCGGGCTGGAAGCGGGCGGTGTTGCCCTGCCGCGTGAAGGTCCCCAGCTTCGCGGGCGTGCCCTCCGGGAAGTCCACGTCGCTCTCGGAGGCGGAGCCCACTGTCTGCTCGCCTTCCTTGAGCCAGAACAGGCCCACGAGGGTGAGCCAGCCGTCCTCCGCCTGGAGCCGCTGGATGCGCTGCTCGTGCCAGGCGCGGGTGGACGTCTGCAGGTCTTCGGCGGCGGGGGCAGCAGTCTTGGGCATGGTCCGGGGCGCCGCTTGAGGGGCCGGCGCGGCATGGAGGGCGAGGGACAGGGCCAGGGCGATGGGCGTCATATCGGGGCCTCGAAGGGGGAGCCCCTGTCTAACAGGGCCGCAGCGCAGGCGCAGGGCCCTGGACGGGGCCCCAGTTGCAGGGGAACGGGCTCCGTGCGAAGGCGGACGCTGCCCGTGCACCTCGACCTTCAGCCCGCACCGCCGGCCGGTGCCTTCCGCAAGCTCGCTCTGGGGACGTGGCGCTCGCCGGGAGACCCCAGCGCCTACGCGGCCGTGGAACTGCGCATGGACCGGGCCGTGGCCTTCCTCGACGCCTTCCGCGCCCGGACGGGACAGCGTCTCACGGTGACGCACCTGGTGGCCAAGGCGGCCGCGGACGCGCTGCGACGCCACCCGGAGGCGAATGTCCTGATGCGGTGGAACCGGCCCTGGCGGCGGAAGGACGTGGGCGTCTGCGTGATGGTGGTGCAGCCGGGCGCGACTGGGCGCGCGGACCTGACGACGGCCACCGTGCATCGCGCGGATGCGCTGTCGCTGGGGGCCTTCGCGGAGGCGATGGCCTCGCGCATCGACGCGGTCCGGGCCCGGCGGGACGCCGTCATCGAGCGCGGCAAACGGCGCTCGTCCCGCATCCCGGGCTTCCTCATGGGACTGGCGCTGCGGCTGCTGTCCTTCGTCTGGTTCACGCTGAACGTGGACCTGCGTTGGGTGGGGATGCCGTGGGACCCATTCGGCTCGGTGGCGGTGACGAGCCTGGGCTCGTTGGGGCTGGAGCGTGGCTACGTGGCCCTGGTGCCGTACACGCGGGTGCCCTTGTTGCTGGCTCCCGGCGCCGTGCGGACCGAGCCGGTGCTGGACGCGGGTGAACTGGTTCCCGGGCGGGTGATGACGCTCACCTGTACGTGGGATGCCCGGCTCATTGGCGTGGAGGATGTCGCGCGCGTCCTTCGCGACATCGGGGCGGCGCTGGAGGACCCGGAGGGCGCGTGGGGCGCGGCTGCGTTGGACGGGCCCGGGGCTGCCAGCGGGCCGGCGGTGGGATAACATCCGCCTTCATGACCGTGGATACGAATCGCCGTGTCATCGCCTCTCGTCCCGTGGGCCGCGCGCTGGGTGGGCAGGACCGCTTCGAGAAGGAGTCGCTGGAAGGGCCCGCGGAGGGTGGGCTCGCGATGACGCGCCGGCAGCGGATGGCGGGCAGCTCGCTCCGAGCCGGCGAGGAGAGCCCGTTCGCCGCGAAGCTGCGGAAGCTGGCGGGCGGTTCATCCGACGGGGAGCGCTGAGGCGCGGCCTGGCGCGCGACATGCCTCTTGAGCCTCACGTTGCGTGAGGCGGTACCCATCTCATCACCCCACAATGCCGTGGCGGGATGAGGTGCGAAGCATGTCCGAGAAGCACTACACGCCGGAGCAGCTCCAGCAGTTGACGGCTCGCCGTGAGGCCCTGGGCGAGGAGGCCCTCCGCGCGGTCGAGGCCGAATGGCCCCAGCTCATCGCTCGCGTCCGCGCGGAGATGGACAAGGGCACGGACCCCACGAGCGAGCCGGTGCGTGCGCTGGCGTTGCGCTGGCGTGAGCTGGTGCAGGCCTTCACGGGCGGCGACCCGGGCATCGAGCGGGCGCTGAACGCGACCCACCAGCAGGAGCCCGAGGTCGCGGCGCGGCACGGGCTGGACCCGAAGCTCTTCGAGTACATCGGCAGGGCGACGGCTTGCCTGAAGGGGCCTGCGTAGCCGTGGCGCGGCCGCGTCGTCCCGCTGGATTTCAGTCGCGGTGCCCCAAGCTCGTCCCCGGGGCGCTGCGAAGGAGCGGATGCGATGAAGGTGTACCTGGATGACGAGCGAGCCACGCCCGAGGGTTGGGTCCGCGTGTGGTGGCCTGAAGAGGCCATCGCGCTGCTCGAGGCGGGGCAGGTGACGGAGCTGAGCCTGGACCACGACCTGGGCGACGACGCGCATGGCACCGGGTATGACGTCCTGCTGTGGCTGGAGGAGGCCGTGGCGACCCGTGGCTTCGTGCCGCCACGGGTCCAGGTGCATTCGGCGAACAGCTCGGCCCGGCAGAAGATGGCGTTGGCCATTGCCCGTATCGAGCGCTTCGCCCAGGAGCGGCAAGGGGGCTGACCCCGGCTCCTGGGCGGCGGGGCGGGGACTCAGCGCCCGCGGTTGGGATAGGCCCGAATCTGCGTGGCGTAGGTGTCTCCATCCGCGATGTAGTTGAACGCGGCCTGCACCGGTGTGCCCTCGGAGAGTTGCTGCGGTGAGACGCGCTTGCCGTTGGCGCTGATGCGCGTCGTGTTGGTCACGAAGAGGTTGAAGGTGTCTCCGGTCTCCGCGTCGCGGACCACGACGCGGTCCTTTCCGACGGAGGCCACCCGCCCTTGCATCACGACGCGGGCCAGCACCGTGGAGCCCGTGTCCGCGTCAGAGGTCGTGGCCCGCGTTCCCGAGCCGCCGGTGCCCGTGCCCTCACGGCGCAAGGTGTTGACCTCGGCTTCGAGCCGCTGGACCTGGTCGCGGAGGCGCGCGACCTCGTGTTCGAGGTCCTCGGGACGCGAGGTGCCCGCCGCCGCGGCGCCAGGGGCTGGGCCGCCGGTGGTTGCCCCGGCCGGGGTGCCACTACCGCCGGTCGAAGCGCCTTCGCGTGTCGCGCCTGACGTGGTG
>JBKGHI010000165.1:0-19241 GCA_046520405.1 Myxococcus sp. 1LA | reverse complement strand
CGGGCTCGGCCAGCGCGCGCGGGGGCGGCGCCGCCGTGTGCTTCAGCGCGCGCAGCGTCACCACCAGCACCACGCCCCGGGGCCACAGCCCGGCGCCGCGGCACTTGATGTCCAGGAACTTCTCCGCGCCCAGGTCGAAGCCGAAGCCGGCCTCCGTGATGACTTCATCCGCGTAGGCCAGGCCCATGCGCGTGCCCAGCACGGAGCTGCACCCGTGGGCGATGTTGGCGAAGGGACCCGCGTGCACCAGCGCCGGGCCGCCCTCGCGCGTCTGGGCGAGGTTGGGCATCAGCGCGTCCTTGAGCAGCGCCACCATGGACGCCGCCGCGTTCACGTCCCGGGCGCGCACCGGCTGGCCGTCCCGGGTGTGCCCGATGATGACGCGGCCCAGCCGGGCCTCCAGGTCCTTCAGGCCCTCCGCGAGCGCGAGGATGGCCATGACCTCGCTGGCGGCGGTGATGTCGAAGTGGTCCTCACGAGGCACGCCCTGCGCCTTGCCGCCCAGGCCGACGATGACGTTGCGCAGGAAGCGGTCGTTCATGTCCAGCGCGCGCCGCCAGCGCACGCGCGTGGCGTCCAGGGCCACTGGCTGGCCGTAGAAGACGGCGTTGTCCACCAGCGCGGCCAGCAGGTTGTTGGCGCTGGTGATGGCGTGCAAATCCCCGGTGAAGTGCAGGTTGATGTCCGCCGCGGGCTCCAGGCTGGCCTGCCCGCCGCCGGTGCCGCCACCCTTCACTCCGAAGACGGGCCCCAGGGACGGCTCACGCAGGGCCGCCACCGCGCGGCGTCCCCGCTTGCGCAGGCCCATGGCCAGCGACACGGACATGGTTGTCTTTCCCTCGCCCGGCGGCGTGGGGTTGATGGCGGACACCAGCACCAGGCGTCCCTGCCGGCCGCCCTGCTTGCCGAGCGCGTCCAGCGACACCTTGGCGCGGTGGGTTCCCCACGGCAGCACGTCCTCGGGAGACAGGCCCAGCTCGGCGCCCACGTCGGTCATGGCTCTCAGCGTCATGCCGGGAATCTCCGCGTGAACCTGGCAGCGGTCAACGGCGGAGACGCCTGCATGTTGGCCTTCTGGGCCGTGAAGACTTTCGCTCGCGTGTCTGGAGTCCTGCTGCTCTGCCTTGGCGGCGCCAGCCCCGTGCTGGCGGGCGCGCCAGACGCCAACGCCCAGGGCTTCAAGGCCTACGAAAAGGGAGACATCCGCAAGGCGCATGGCCTCTTCGAGAAGGCGTTGAAGAAGGCCCCCGGCAATCCCTACGCACGGCTCAACCGGGCGCGGACCACCACCCTGCTCGAACACAAGAAGGACGTGGACGACTACTGCGACTTCGGCGGCAACTGGGTGTACCTGGCGCTGGCGGACCTGTCGGAGGCCGTGAAGGCGAACCGCGCCGCCATCCTCCCGAAGATTGACGAGGACCAGAAGGGCTTGAAGGCCCTCAAGGCACTCGACGAGTACAAGAAGTGGCGCACGGCGGTGGCCATCCTCGCGGCGGAGAAGGGCGCGGTGGACGAACTCATCGGCGTCGGCACCACGTCGGACTGGACCTACGTGTTGCCAGCCCAGGTGCCCGTGTTCGTCACGTTGGTGGGGGACGAACGCGTCGTCGAGACGCGGCCCGACACGGGGGACAGCACTCCGGCGAAGTGGGTGCGTTCCGGGCCGGGCGTGAAAATCACCCCGGAGAAGGCGCCGGCCACGGCCCAGGTCTGGAAGCCGCAGGTCCGCGAGTCCTTCTTCAACCAGGGCAAGGCCTTCTTCTACGAGCTCCTGCTGGTGCCGGAAGGCACGGTGTCCGAGCCCGCGTCAGTCCAGGCGGAAGCCTTCGGGGGCGCGCGGATCCTTCCGGTCATACATGTTGAGGTACAGCGTCACCGGCGCCTCCAGCCCGTCGTAGGTGACGTCGTACACGTCGAGCAGGCCGCTGCCGAAGGGCGAGCCCTCCGACTCGAAGGGGCAGCAGCTCCCCCGCCGCTCGTAGCGGACCTTCTGCCCCTGCGGCCCCCGCAGGTGCTGGAGGTATTCGTGCTCCCCGTCGACACCGCCCCCCACGTGGATGGGGTCGGCCTTGCTGTAGCCATAACCCAAGGCCGAGTCATCCTCGCGGGGCGGCAGGTCGACGTGGGTCGCGGCTTGCTCCTCGGCGGGCTCGGACGGCCGGGTGGCGCTGGCGGTGGAGGCGCAGCCCGTGGCCAGCACGGGCATCAGGAAGAGCATCGCGAGGCGTGAGGTCGTCATGCCGGCGGAGCCTACTGCTTTCGCACGGCGAGCGGCCTCGGAGTCGGAGCCCTTCCGGCAATGGCAGCCGAGCAGGGCGGCCCCTTTCACGCCCTTGCCGGGCGCCGCATCTTTCCGCCGGACATGTCCCGCCACCGAGGCCGAGGAGCGCCCATGTCGAAGGCCCACAGCCACGAGCAGGAACGGAGCGGATGGAGTGTGCCGGGGGCAGCCGAGGCCCGTCATCCGAGCAGGCCCGCCTTTGCTCCGGCGCTGCTGCGGCTGGGGCGGGTGCTCCAGGCGGCGCTCATCGTGGACAGACACGGGCGCGTGGCTTGGATGGACGAAGCGCTGATCCACGCCACGGGCCCGCATGACGAGCCCTACGAAGACCGTCCGTTGGAGGAGGTGCTCGCCCGGCTGCCCTGGCTGGAGCGGGCGATGCAGCCGGCGCTCCACGGCAAGGCCAGTGTCCATGAGGAGCAGGGGCTGAAGGCCTTCGTCCTGCCCGTGTTCGACGAGGAGGGGAGCATGCTGGGCGCGTGCGCGCGCCTCCAGGTCCCCGAGCCGGTGATGGCGCACGGCGCCGAGGGCGGTGTGACACGCCATGCGCCGGAGACGCTGGGGCACATGAACTCGGTGCTGCGCGCCACCTTCGACTCGATTGCGGAAGGCGTCATCGTGGTGGACCTGGACCGGCGCGTCACGGCCTTCAACAAGCGCTTCCTCGACATGTGGGGGCTGACCGAGGAGATGATGGTGGACCGCGACGCGGAGCGGGTGCTGGCGCGCGCGGCGAGCGGCGTGAAACATCCGGAGTGGTTCACCTCTCGCATCCGGGAGCGCTTCGTGCCCTCCGAGGAGGTGGACGTGGAGACGGTGGAGCTGCTGGACGGGCGCATCCTGGAGCGCAAGTCGCTGCCGCAGCGCCTGGGCGGCGCCATCATCGGCCGCGTGTGGAGCTACCGGGAGGTGACGGCGGAGCGGCAGGCCGAGGCCGAGCGCGACCGGTTGCTGCGCGAGGCCCAGGAGGCCATCCGCGTGCGGGATGACTTCCTGTCCATCGCCGCGCACGAGCTGAAGACGCCGCTCACGCCGCTGAAGCTTCATCTCCAGATGCTGCGGCAACAGGGGGCGGAAGGGCACGGCGCCTCCGCCCGGCACGTGGACAAGTCGCTGATGCAGGTGGGGCGGCTGACGGGCCTGGTGAATGACTTGCTGGACACCTCGCGCATCCAGGAAGGCCGGCTGACGCTGAAGCACGGGCCCATCACCCTCCCTGAGCTGGCCCATGACGTCGTCTCCGAGATGCGCCTGTCCAACGTGCATCACCAGGTGGAATACGAGGCGCCGGAGGAGCCCCTGGTCGTCCTGGGGGATGCGGACCGGCTCGCGCAGGTGCTGGTGAACCTGATGGAGAACGCCTTCAAGTACAGCCCCAGCGGGGGGCGCGTGCGCGTCCGGTTGGCGCAGGTGGACCGCCACGCCCGCGTCTCCGTCGCGGATGAGGGCATCGGGATTCCCGAGGACCAGCAGGCGCAGCTCTTCGAGCGCTTCTTCCGCGCGCGCAACGCGCCCATCTCCGGCTTCGGAGGCCTGGGCCTGGGGCTCTATATCTGCCGGGACATCGTCGAGCGGCACGGGGGCCGCTTGTGGGTGGAGAGCGAGCTGGGAAGCGGCTCCACCTTCCACTTCACGGTGCCGCTGGCGTCCGCGTGACGGGCCTCACCGGGGGAGCACCCGGGCGGATTGTTGCTGCTGTCGCGCCGCGCGCAGGCGCCACCACGCCGTCGCGGGAATGGCCATGGCCAGGAAGGCCATGCTCCACAGCCACGGGGCCTCGGTCAGGATTCGCTCCCGCAGGGGTGCGGGGGTTTGCGCGGCCATGAGGAAGCAGGCGGTGGCCAGCACGAACACGGCGAAGCCCTTGCGCAGCATCGCGGGTGGCACGTGCCCCGCGAGCCTTCCTCCCAGGACGCTGCCCGCCATCGCGGCCAGGAGAATCTCGCCGGTGAGCATCCAGGGCAGGTCGAGGTGGCCCAGGTGCCCCGTCAGTCCCGCCGCGCACTGGAGCGCGATGACCACCAGCGACGTGGCGGCGGCGGCGGGGGTGGGCAGGCCCGCCAGCGTCAGCGCGGGGACGATGAGGAAGCCGCCGCCCGCGCCCACCAGTCCCGACAGCGCGCCCACCGTGGCGCCCTGCGCGAGCACGCGCGGAACGGGAAGCACGGGGGCGCTGTTGGCGAGGGGCTCGGCGTCGCGGCGGCGCAGCATGGCCACGGCGGCGGCCACCATGACGCACGCGAACAGGAGCAGCAGCACGTCGGGCGCGAGGTAGGGGTTGAGCTGTCCTCCGAGGAAGGCGCCGCCCATGCCTCCCGTGCCGAACAGGAGCGCGGTGCGCCAGTGGACGCGGCCCTCGCGCGCGTGGAGGACGGCCCCGCTGGCGCTGGTGACGCCCACCACCACCAGGGACATGGCGATGGCCGTCCGAGGCTCGACGTCGAGGACGTACACGAGCAACGGCACGGTGAGGATGGAGCCGCCGCCGCCGAGCAGACTCAGCAGCACACCCACGAGCAGGGAACCGGCGATGCCTGCGTACAGCATCACGACTCGCTTTCCAGGCGAGCCACGGCGAGCAGGTCCCGGCAGGTGCGCAGCAGGTGCTCAAAAGCGGCGGTGTCGCGGACACCGGGGGGCCGCGCCGCCTGGAGCGCGTCGAGGACGGCGGTGAGTGCTTCTCGAGATGGGGTCGTCATGGGCGGCAGCGTGGGGCCTTCATGGGGAGGCGGTGTCAGGGCGCGGTGGAGGCCGCCGAGCAGGTCGTCTCGCACCATGCTCAAGGTGGGCAGGGGGGCTGGGGTGGTGCGCACGACGGGCAGCCGCGCGGTGTTCCACGCGAGCATCCCGCCATGCAGGTTCATCACCCGGGTGAAGCCCAGGGCGAGCAGGGCCGTGGCGGCTCTCGATGAGCGCGCTCCGGAGCGGCACACCAGCACCAGGTCCGTGTCGCGAGGCCAGGTGCCGACGACGTCCTGCACCGTGGCCAGCGGTGCGTGCCGGATGCCGGCGATGTGGCCGAGGATGCCGTCGAGCTCGGCGGGCTCCCGCACGTCCACCACGGTGAGCGCGGAGGGCAGGTGGGCCGCGAGTTGCCCCACGTCCACCTCCCGATAGCCGGAGGGATGCGGCGTGGCGTGGTCGAAGAGTGGATGCATGACGTGATGGCGCCGCCTCAGGCCTGGAGGGAACGCGGGGGCGGCGTGTGTCCGCAGGCCCGGTTCGCGGGCACGGCCACGTCCAGCTTCCGGGGCGGTGGCAACTGGAGGCCCGTCATCAAGGCGATGAAGTCCTCGCGCGAGCGCCCGGCCAGCCGTGGGTTGTGCCGCTTCTCCTCGCCCACCGTGGAGGCGGCGTGCCCGGCGTAGTCGTGGCCGGGGTACACCTCCGTGTCCTCGGGGAGGGGGAAGAGGACGCGGGTGATGGCGTCGTAGAGCTGTCCCGGGTCGCCATTCTGGAAGTCCGTCCGCCCGGTGCCCCGGATGAGCAGCGCGTCCCCCGTGAAGAGGCGGCGCTCGCACAGGAAGCTCAAGCTGTCGTCGGTGTGGCCGGGCGTTTCGAGGACGCGGATGTCGAGCCCGCCCACGCGCACGATGTCGTCGTGGCGCACCGCGCGGTCCACGCAGGGGGCGCCGCGGTGGGAGGCCACCACGGTGGCGCCCGTGCGTTCACGGAGCACGCCCGCGCTGGTGACGTGGTCGGCGTGGACGTGGGTCTCCAGCACCACGGACAGCGTGAGGTCCAGCTCGCGGAGGAGCTTCAGGTCACGCTCCACCTGCTCCAGCACGGGGTCGACGAGCGCGGCGACGCCCAGGGCCGAGTCGGCCAGGAGGTACGTGTACGTCGAGGTCTCCGCATCGAAGAGCTGTCGGAAGAGCATCGTTCGCCTTCGTGGGGTGGGCGAGGCCGTCATTGCCATCGACGTGCCAAGGGGCCTGTCTCCACGGGGAGGCGCCTCGTATCGAGGGAGAGCAGGCGGGCAGCGCCTTGGCGGAGGCCCTCCGGTTCGACGTCTCAGGTGTTTCAGGTGAACGCTCGTGAAACACCTGGGAAACACGCGCTGTTTGCGCCGCATCGAGTCCTGGAGCGCGGCTCAGCGCTCCGCCGTCATGCCCAGGTCGCGCAGGCGCCGCCACAGCGTCACGCGGCTGACGCCCAGCAGGCGCGCGGCTTCCGAGCGGTTTCCACCTGCCTGGGCGAGCGCGGCGCGGACCCGCTCCGGCTCCAGCGAGACGCCCCGGGACGGCGGCGCCTCGGAGGCGGCGGGTCTCGGCTCGGAGAACTCCGGCGGCAGGTCGGCCTCGTGGACCACCGGGCCCTCGCCGATGACGTACGCGTACTCCATCACGTTGCGCAGCTCGCGCACGTTGCCGGGCCAGCCGTGCTCCTCCAGCAGACGGCGGGCGCCGGGAGCGAAGCGCTCCACGCGGCGGGTGCCTCGCTGGCGCAGCTCCTCCAGGAAACGCATCGCCAGCGGGAGGATGTCGCCCCGGCGCTCGCGGAGCGTGGGCAGGAAGAGCGGCACCACGCGCAGGCGGTACATCAGGTCGGCGCGGAAGCGGCCCGCCTCCACCTCGCGCCGCAGCGCCCGGTGCGTGGCGGCGATGATGCGCACGTCCACGGGCACCGGCTGACGGCCTCCCACGGGGATGACGGTGCGCGTCTCCAGCACGCGCAGCATCTTCGCCTGGAGGTCCGGAGGCATCTCCGCCACCTCGTCGAGGAACAGCGAGCCCTTGTCCGCGAGCCGGAAGTGCCCCGGGCTGTCGCGCACCGCGCCGGTGAAGGCGCCGCGCACGTGGCCGAACAGCTCGCTCTCCAGCAGGGTGGGAGGCAGCGCCGCGCAGTTGATGGCGCGGAAGGGCCCGCGCGCTCGCGAGGACAGCGCATGCAGCGCGTGCGCGATGTGCTCCTTGCCGGTGCCGGACTCGCCGCGCACCAGGACGCTGGACTCGGTGCGCGCCACCTTCTCCACGATGCGGAAGACGCGCTGGAGCTCGGGCGCCTGGGTCCACAGCCCGTGGAACAGCTCGGCGCGGCCTGCCGTGTCGCCCGCGGCGTCCGGCGTGACGAGCAAGGCCCAACCGGAGGTCCGGGGCCCTCGCGCCAGGGCACCGCGCGCACGCGCACGGCCTTCGCGCGTCCGCCCACGCCCAGGTGGGCGGAGGTTTCACGCCCGTCCTTCAGCAGGACGTCCAGGGACACCGCGCCTTCACGGGGCGCCAGGACCTGCGCCAGCGGCGTGCCGGCGCGCAGCGTGCCCCCGAGCAGGGCTTCGAGCGCGGGCGTGAGCGCGGCCACCTTCCGCGTGTCGTCCACGAGGAGGACGGGCCCGGAGAGGGCATCCAGGGCGGGGAGGCCGAGGTGGGAGGTGGAGCGGGAGGAGGGCATCGTCGGGGCCGTGAGGCCCTTGCATAGCCCGGCTCCCGGCGCCTCATGCAAGGCCTCGCATCATGAATGCCCAGTAGAAGAGCGGCAGGCCGTACTTCTTCAGCAGCCACAGGTCGCTCCGCTCCTGGAAGGTGTCGATGAAGGGGAGGGTGGGCGCGGGCTTGCCGTCGTAGTCGAACTCGGCGAGCAGCAGCCGGCCGTAGCCAGTGGTGAGGGGGCAGGACGCGTAGCCGTCATACCGCGCGGGCAGCGGCCGGTCCCTCATGGCGGCAAGGAGGTTGGCCACCAGCACCGGCGCCTGCTTGCGCACGGCGGCGCCCGTGCGGCTGGTGGGCAGGTCCGAGGCGTCCCCCAGCGCGAAGACGTTCGGATGGTCCGGGTGCTGGAGCGTGTACTTGTCCGCCTTCACCCAGCCTGCGTTCGGTCCCTCCTGCCAGGACAGGGGGCTGCGCTTGATGAAGTCCGGCGCGCTCTGCGGCGGGGTGACGTGCATCAAGTCATAGGACAGGGTGATGCGCTCCGGCTGGCCGTCGCGTGGGGTCTCGAAGGTGGCCTCGCGCCGCTCGCCATCCACCGCGATGAGGTTGTGCTGGAAGCGGGGGGTGATGCCATAGCGCTGCACCACGCCCTCCAGCACGGAGGCGAAGGGCTTCACGCCGAAGAGGGCCTTCCCGCCGGAGCCGAAGACGACGCTGGTGCGCTCCAGCACCCCGGTGCGGCGGAAGTGGTCCGCGGCCAGGTACATGATTTTCTGCGGAGCCCCGGCGCACTTCACGGGCGTGGAGGGCTGGGTGAAGAGCGCGGTGCCGCCCTGGAAGCCCTGAAGCATCCGCCACGTCTTGGGCGCGAGCTGGACGTCGTAGTTGCTGCTGACGTGCGGCGTCTTCAGGGCCTCGCGAAGCCCCTCCACCTTGTCCCAGTCGAGCTGGATGCCCGGGGCGACGACGAGGAAGTCGTACCCCAGCCGCAGGCCGCCGCGGGTGCGGACCTCCCGGGCCTCCGGGTCGATTTCCGTGGCGGCGTCGCGCACCCACTTCACCCCGCGAGGGATGAGGCGCGACTCATTGCGCACGGTGTCCTCGATGCGGGCCTCTCCGGCGCCCACCAGCGTCCACAGGGGCTGGTAGTAGTGGTGCTGGGAAGGCTCGAGGACGGCGACGCCCTTCTGGCCGGCGCGGGCCAACCGGGCGGCCACCGAGATTCCGGCCGTGCCGCCACCGATGATGAGGACCCGGTGGTGTTCGCGCACCGGCGTCACCACGGGGCTGGACGGCGTCACCGACTCCTCGTGGCCGAGGTCCTCGCTCGTTTGCATGTCGCGTGCTCCCTTGTGACACGTGAAACGTGCAGGAAGCCCGAGCGAGGCGCGCGCCACACTCGTCCCCGGGTGCAGGCCCCGGGTGACGAGGTGAACATCCCTACTTCCCGAAGAGGCCGCGCAGGCGCTTCTTCGCCTCTTCCTCGGCGCGCTTCTTGGCCTCGGCCTCCAGGCGCGCCTTCTCCTCGGCGGCCTTGGCCTCCAGCTCCTTGCGCTTGGCCTCGGCCTCGGCGCGAAGCTTGTCCTCGCCGCCTTCGATGAGCCCCTGCACCTGCTGGCCGCGCTCGCCGCCAATCAGGCTGCCCGCCAGCGACGAGGCCGCCAGCTTGGCAATCTGGGTCACCGCCGGCTTCACATCCAGGCTGGTGACCTCCGGCTTCCACGCGGGGCCCGTCAGCTTCAGGCCCACGGGGATGGCGGCCGGCGGCGTCACCTTGCCCAGCGTCAGCGTCTTCACGGTGGACGGCGTCAGCGACACCGAGCCCGTCAGGTCCAGCGAGCCATCCAGCCGGATGCCGCCGTCGAAGCTCAGCTCCGCCTCCGGCCGCGTCCACGTCAGCGGCTTGGAGAGCTGCGCCACGCCATTCTTGATTTGCACGCTGAAAGGCAAGTCGCCGCCCAGCTTCGTCACCTGCTCGTTCTTCAGGCCCTTGGCCGCGATGGGCAGCGCCTTGGCGAGCGGCTCGGATACCGCCGCCACCAGGTCCTTGCCCAGCAGCTCACCGTCCAGCAGGTCGCCGTTGATGCCACCGAGCAGCGTCTGCTTGAGCTTGTCGGGCGTGTAGCCCACGCCCTTCACGTCCACGTTGCCGTTGAACTTGCCCGTCACGGCCTTCTGCGGGGTGAACTGCGTCAGCGCCTGCTCCACCGCGACGCCCTCCACCTTCACCTTGGCCTCGAAGGGGCGCTGCTCCGGCAGGGCCCCAGGCGGATGGTGGTGCCGTCCGCGACGATGCGTCCGCCGTAGACGCCCGTGGAGAACTGCTCCACCGCGATGAGGTCGTCGGTCATCTTCACCACGCCCGTCACGTTGGACATGTTGATGTCCGTGTAACGCAGCGTGCCCACCGCGAAGCGGATGTCGCCGCGGTAGCCGTTGAAGCGCGTGGGGTCATCCGACGGCGGCTCCTCCGGCGGCGGTCCACCGCGCGCCTGGATTTCCTCCTCGCTCATCATCAGCGCGTCCGCGTCCAGCTTCGGGCTCTTGAGGTTCGCGGAGAACGTCGTGGTCTGCTTCTTCCCCGTGCCCGCGAGCGCGAAGGCCGCGGTGCCCGTCATCGTGTCCTCGAGGATGTTCGCGGTGAGCTTGGACACGTCCACCTTCATCCCGGAGCCCTTGCCGGGCGCGTAGGTGCCCGCCGCGCTCAGGTCCATCCGCTGTCCCGGGGCCTTGTCCACCAGCAGGCCGGGGCGCAGGTCGACGCCGGCCAGGTCCGCCTTCGCGTCGAAGCGCAGCGCGCCGCCGGTGGCCGCCGCGCCAGAGACACGCGCGGAGAGCTTCATGGCCCCGCCCGCGTCCTTGGTGAGCTGGGCGGGCACGCGCAGCCGCACCGGCGTGAGGTCCACGTTGACGTCAATGGCTTGCGCGTCTTGCGTGCCGCTGCCACGCACGTCCAGGCCAATGGGGCCGGCAATCATCCCGTTGAGCTGCTTGCGCAGCGGCGGGTAGTACTCGGCGAGCACGGCCGGGTCCAGGTTGCGGCCCGTCAGCTCGAAGCCCTCCACCGAGGGCTTGTCGGTGAGCAGGCCCTTCACGCTGCCCTTGCCGGTGAGGCTCGCGGGGCCCAGGTCCACCTTCAGCTTGTTGAGGGCCAGGTCACCCGCGGTGACGTCGCCCGCGACGTCGGTGTCCATGACGACGTCCAGCGCCTTGCCGCCCTCGGAGCCGGCGAAGCTCAGGCCCAGGGCCTTGATGATGCCCACCAGCTTCGTGGGGCCCTGGCCGCCGGGGACAGCGCCGCCCAGGTCCGCCTGCCAGTCCGCGTCCAGCGTGCCCGCCTTCAGGCCGATGTCCGGCGAGAGGAAGGGGCCCAGCGGCGCGAGGTCGATTTTCTGCGCCTTCAGCGTCACGCGCTCCGGCGTGGGGATGAGGGTGGCCGGCAGCGGCGCGGCGTGCAGGGACACCTGGAGGTTCTGCGTGTCCGCGAGCACGGCGGCGGCCAGGTTCACCACCAGCGGCTTGCCCACGCGCAGGTCCTTCACCTCGATGTCCAGGTCCTTCACGCCCAGCTCGCGGGCCTGCTGTCCTTCGGCGCGGTCCACGAAGCGGATGGCGCCGTCGGTGAGGGCCGCGCGCTCCACGTGGACGCCGGAGAGGTCCATGGGCCGCGACTCTTCCGCCGGGGCCTCCTCCTTGGGTTGTTGCTCCTCCAACCGCTGGAGCAGGCGCTGCACGTTGGTGGTGCCGTCGGGGAAGCGGACCAGGTTGACGGTGAGGCCGGAGACCTCGGCGTTCTTCACCTGGATGTCCTTGCCGCTGGAGGACAGGAGCGGGCCCGCGGCGACGCGCACGTCAATCAAGGCCAGTTGGGCCAGGGGCAGGTCTTCGCCCTCGGCGGGGCCGACGGTGACGTTCTCCACCTGGGCGCCGATGGTGGGGAAGAGCTTGGTGGAGATGTCCCCGATTTCGATGGGGCGGCGCAGGAGCTGGGAATAGGTGGCGGCCTGGTCGCGGGCCGTCTTCAGCAGGATGGCGTCCAGCCGCCAGAGGGCCACGGCCACGATGATGACGAGGAGCGCGAAGACTCCTCCGAGGACGTAAGGCCAACGGCGCTTCTTCTTCACCACGGTGTCGGACATCGCTTGAAACCTCCTCCAGCGAGCGGGCCGCAGGCGCCGGCCTGGTGTGCGGGACCCGGGGAGCAGGCAGACGCTTAGCCCAGCCCTGGCTTGTCCGCACGCGCCAGACGCGCTGGCCCGCAACGGGGCAGCAGAATGACAGTTCTGCTCAAGACGACGCTGGAGGCGGGGGGAAATGCACGGAGGCGTACATTTCGGAGGACGGACGGCTGCTCCGGGAGCATGAAAAACGGGGGCGCCAGCCGGCTCCTGGCGTCCCCGGCCACTCGACAGTTCTTCGATGTGGCCATGCGCGGCCAGGAGGGGAAGGGGGCCAACGCCGTCCCGGCTGGCCCCTGGGGCTGGCCGCGCCGAGGGCGAGCAGGCGCCTAGTGTTGCACCGCCAGGATGCGCCAGCCTCGCGTGTCGACGGCGTAGAGCGCGCCCATGTCGTTGGGAACCGCCTGGGCACCACATGCCTGGGGGGACAGGACGATGCTGACCAGGACGACGCCCTCCTGGTAGGGCGCTGCGTAGACATCGTAGGACTCGCGTCGGTACAGGCACGCCCTGTCGGGGTGTGACGGAGTCGGTGGCTTCTTGTCCCAGGGATAGAAGTCCTCCATGGCGAGCTGGATGGCCCGCGCCATGTCACCTGGGATGCTGCGCAGCCCCGCTTCTGGAATGCCCGTGGCGGGAAAGGTGAAGCGCGCGGCCTCCTCGGGCGGGGCGTGGACGGGGCGGGGGGGGCGCTGGAAGAGCGCGCAGGCGGGAAGGGCCAGGAAGAGAAGCGGCAGCCACCGGGTCATGAAGTCTCCTGCTCAGTCCAGCCCGCCGACGGGTGTCACGATGCCCGCGGCCTTGTTGCTCGGCTTGATGATTCCAATGAGGACCCAGCGTTTCTCGCGCCGGGAGTAGACCTCGCCAGGGGCATCGGGCCGGTCCAGGTACGGGATGATCTTCTGAATCTGGCAGGCCGAATCAAACTGGATCTTCAAGAAGTAGAGCTGGTTGGCCGCCATCTTGTCTTGTTGGGACAGGGGCGAGGGGAACCAGGGATGGCTGTGGAAGTCCGCGAGAATCGGTGCGACGTGGGCCTCGGAGTCGACGACGCGGCGGACCGGGAAGCAGGACTTCTGCTTCGTCTCACCGCGCAGTTGAGGTTCTCCCAGCGGCGAGGGATGCGTGGTGCGGTAGATGCCATCACCCCGCGAGTAGATGACGCCGCAGTACTCCTGTCCGAAGTCCCTGGCGGTTGCCCGGTCCAGTTTCATGATGGCCGGGCAAAGCTGGTCGATGACTTCGTCAGGGTCGTTGGAGGCCTGGACTTCGGGCCAGGGGCCACGGGCCCAGACATAGCCAGACGCTGCGCTCATGAAACCGTAGAACTCGGTCTCCTGCTCATGGCGCAGATTGCCAGAGCAGCTCAGCGAGAGCGCCAGCATCGCCCATCTCGCGGCTTTGAAAGTGCGCCGGGCCCAAGTAGGACGGGGCGGGCAGTGCATGCTCATGCCCGGCGCACGTAGTAGGAGGCACGGGACGATGTCCAGTGCCAGCGCCCTGGGAGGGCCCGCCGCTCAGCGCCCGCCGTTGCCGCCCATGTCGCACATGCCGGCCGGCCGCATGCGCAGCGCGCGCAGCTCGCGGCCGTAGTCGGTGCTGTCGCTGGCGACGAAGTAGAGGTCCCAGCCCGAGCGCACGAAGTGGCTCGGGTCCGAGTGCATGGCCCCCGGCGCGATGCCCTGCACCTCGAACGCGCCCGTCTCGCGGACGTCGCTCACCCACGCCTCGCGGCCGCCCCCGTCCGTGTGGGCGCTGAAGAAGAGGAACTCCTCCACCGCCGTCAGCTCGGAGGGCTCCGAGCTCGCCGCGCCCACGGCGATGTCCGCGTGCAGTTGCGTGCCCGCGGCCGTGCCGTCGCTGCTCCAGAGTTCGCGGCCGTGCACCCCGTCATCCGCGCTGAAGAAGAGCCGGTCCTTCACCACCGTCAGGCTCACCGGCTGCGACGGCACCGGGCCGGGGTAGATGTCCTTCACCCGCGTGGTGCCCGACGTCGTCCCGTCGCTGCGCCACAGCTCGAAGTCCAGCCCCTCCGCCCCGGTCGCCGCGCTCAGGAAGAGCTTGCCCTTGTACGCGGTCAGCGCCGACGGCGCCCCGGTGAACGTGTACACGAAGCGCGACAGGCCGGACGTGCCGCTGGTGACGTAGAGCCGCGTCTCCGGCGCGTCGAAGTTCCAGGTGAAGAACAGCTTGTCCCCCACCGGCGTCAGGTCGGCCAGCGTGTTGTCCTCCGGCCCGTCCGCGAGCCGGACGAAGCTGGTGCCGTTGGTCCGGTAGAGCTGCACCCGGCTCAGGTTGCTCTCCGACGAATACACATTCACCTGCACGAAGAGCGCGTTCGACCCCGCCACCAGCTCGAAGTGGCTGGAGACCTGGTCGCCTACGGGGCTGAAGTCCCGCAGGAGGTAGGTGCCCTCCTCCGTGCCGTCGCTGCGCCACAGCTCGCGGCCATTCACGCCGTCGTCCGCCGTGAAGTACAGCACGCCGTTGAAGAAGGTCAGGTTCTCCGGGTCCGAGCTCATCCCCGCCGGCGCGATGTCCCGCACCAGCTCCGTGCCCTCGATGGTGCCATTCGTCTTCCAGAGCTCGCGGCCATGCACGCTGTTCCTCGCCGCGAAGTACGTCGTCGTCCCGCACTGGAGGAAGGGGCCCGCGTCCGACCCCTGACCTCCCGAGTAGAGGTCCAGCAGCGGACGCGTGTTCGAGGCCACGCCCGAGCTCATCCAGGGCTCACGGCCCCACACGCCGTCCGAGGCGGAGAAGAGGAGGACGTTGTCGCCGTGGACGAGGTCCACCGGGTTGGAGTGCCCCGCGCCCGGGACGATGTCGCGCACGAGCCGGGCGGTGGTGTCACACAGCTCCCAGCCGTAGGGCGCGTCCGGCCGCGCGGCGTCTTCACGCGTGGAGGCGGCCTCCGCCTCTCCGTGCTCCAGTCGAACCGGGTAGGGTGCTTCAATGTCGCATCCGAGGGTGGCGATGCCTGAAACAGCCGACAACAGCAAAGGAAGGCTCTGTGCGCGAAGACGCATACTCACTCCGGGTTCCGGTGGCTGGCTGCGGTGGGGTGCCGCGGTCGCGCAATCTGGCTGAGATTTGACGAAACCCAACCCGTCCGCGAGTCGGTCCAGGGCTGTCATTGCGTGACAGTCATTCTCCACGGGCACCTCGGCGTACGAGGCCAGGGACACGCAGGTGACAACCGGGCCGCGCGTTGTTCGCCGGAGAATCATCCGAAGCGCGCTTCCCGCTTTCCGAACCGCAACCCCATCACGAGACTCGACGCGCCATGCGCATCCGCTCCGCAGTCATCCTGTTGGCCTGTGTCTCCGCTTGCACTTCGCGCTCGGGGCCCGGGCCGGAGTCATCCAAGGCCATGCCCACCGCTTCCGCTTCCGCCGCGGACGCCAACTACGCCGTCCTGGTCCGCGAGTACCTGGATTGGTACGCGGCGGCGAATCCCACCCGGGCCACGCGGCTCGGCTACCACATGCATGACGCCCACCTGCCGGACGTGTCGTCCGACGCCCTGAAGCGCAAGGGAGAGGCGCTGCGCGGCTGGCTGACGCGCCTGGAGCAGGTGGGCCGCGAGAGCCTGTCGGGGGACGCCGCCGTGGACGTGCGCGTGCTGGAGAACGCGATGCGCGCCGACCTGCTGGAGCTGGAGGAGGTGCGCCCCTGGGAGCGCAACCCCGGCTTCTACGTGGACATCATCTCCGGCGGGCTGGACGGCCTGTCGTCGCGCGAGTTCGCGCCCGTGGCCGACCGCATGCGCGCCATGCGCTCCCGGATGGCGCGCATCCCCGGCGTGCTCGACGCGGCCCAGTTCAACCTGAGCGGCGTGCCGAGGCTGTGGGCGGAGTATGCCGTGCGCGACGCGCGAGGCACCGTGGCCTACCTGCGCACGGACCTGCCCCGGGCCCTGGATGCGCAGGGCTTCGCGAAGGTGTCGCTGAGCGAGCGCGCCGCCTTCACCGCCGCGCGCGAGGAGGCCGCGCGGCAGATGGAGGCCTTCGCGGTGTGGCTGGAGCGGGAGCTGCTGCCCAAGGCGGATGGCGACTTCCGCCTGGGCCGCGAGCGCTTCGAGAAGAAGCTGGCGCTGGAGGAGCACGTGACGCTGGGCGCGGACGCCCTGCGCGACATCAACGAGCGCGCCATCCGCGACTACAAGGCCTGGGTGGCCCGCGAGGCCGCGCGGGTGGACCCGACGAAGACGCCCGAGCAGGTGATGGCGGCGCTGGTGAAGGACCACCCGAAGGCGGAGGAGCTGGTGGCCTCGGCGCAGGCGCAGCTGGTGGAGCTCCAGCGCTTCGTGCGCGAGCGGAACATCCTCACGCTGCCGTCGGACCGGCTGCCGGTGGTGCGGGAGTCGCCGCCCTACGAGCGGCTGGGCTTCGCGTCCATGGACACCCCGGGCCCCTTCGAGACGAAGGCCACCGAGGCTTTCTACAACATCACCAACGTGGAGCCCGGCTGGACGCCCGAGCAGAAGGCCCAGCACCTCACGTACTTCAACCGCGCGGGCCTGCTGGGCATCACCGTCCACGAGGCCATGCCCGGCCACTTCGTGCAGTTGCTCTACGGCGCGCGGATTCCCACGGACGTGCGCAAGGTCTTCACCCCGGCCTCGCTGGTGGAGGGCTGGGCCCATTACTCCGAGCAGATGATGGTGGATGAAGGCCTGGGCAACGGCGACCCGGCGGTGCGGCTGGGGCAGTTGCGCCGCGCGCTCCAGCGGCACGCGCGCTGGTACGCGGCGCTGGCGCTGCACGTGTACGGCGAGCCCGTCGAGGCGGTGGCGAAGCGGTACGCGGAGATTGCGTACTTCGAGCCCTTCCCTGCGCTGCGCGAGGTGGAGCGCGGCACGCTGGACCCCACGTACCTGTATTACGCCGTGGGGCGCATGCAGATTTTCAAGCTGCGCGACGACTACCGCCGCCACCTGGAGGCGAGCGGAAAGACGCTGGTGCTGAAGGACTTCCATGACCGGCTCCTCCAGCTCGGGCTGCCGGTGTCGCTCGCGCGGGAGGTGTTCCTGCCGGGCGACACGGCGCCGTCGCTGGAGTGAGCGGGCGCAGCGGCTACAGCTCGATGACCCGCGGCGCCTCCTCCTGCTCCACCTGCGGGCGGGAGGCGAGCCCCTGGAGGTTGAAGCCGCTGGGCGCGTGCACGGCGCCCGCGGTGTTCGGGTCCAGGTAGAGGCTCACCGGCGCGGCGAGCCCGTCGTAGGTGACTTCGAAGACCTCCAGCTCGGTGGGGCCCCCGCGCCGCAGCAGGGCCCCACGCGGCGCCAGGCCACGCGCTGGCCCTGGGGCCCTCGCAGCAGCTCCAGGAAGGCCATCATGCCCCGGTCGCCCCAGCCCACGCGGACCGGGTCCTGCGGGTGGAAGCCGTACTCCACCACCTCGACTCGCGGCGCCGTGGACGCGGAGGCGCGGGGCTCGGGCACCGCGGACGTGTTGGTTGATGCACAGGCCGCCAGGAAGAGCATCCCGGCGCAAGCAGCTCGAAGCAGCGTCATTCCCGCCCTCCCCACACCACCACCGTCCCGAGGGGAAGATGTGTCCGGGTGGGGCCGCGTGCATCCCGGCAGCGGTGACGCCCGTTCACCGCTGGACGTTGACCGGGCCCGGCGTCACGGCTTCTTCTTCGCCCCGCCCGACATGTCGCGGATGAAGACGCTGTCGATGCCGTGGATGCGCAGGGACACCAGCTCGTCCGGCGTGACGTTGGGGTAGCCCGCCTCGCGCATCTGCTTCACGAAGTCGGGCGTGACGCCGTGGATGCGGAAGGCCACGGCCTGCTCCTGGGTGAGGTCCTTGAAGCCCAGCTCGCGCATCTGCTTCACGAAGTCAGGGGTGACGCCGTGGATGCCCATGGCCGTCAGCTTCTGCCAGGGCAGCTTCGTGAAGCCGACACTGGCCAGCTCCTTCACGCGCTGGGGCGTGACGCGGTGGATGCGGCCCTCGACGAGCTGCTGGAACGTCAGGTTCGCGTAGCCCGCGTCGGCCAGCTCGCGGGCGTACTCGGGCGTCACGTCGAAGATGCCCGACTGGAGCAGCTCGTCCGTGCTGAGCTGCTTGTAGCCCAGCGCGGCCAGGCCCTTGATGCGGGCGGAGGTGACGTCGGTCGCCGCCATCTGGAACTGCGCCTCCGGGGGGATGTCCGAGTAGCCCAGCGTGGCCAGCGTCTTGAGGAAGGCGCTGTTGGCGTCGAAGCGGAAGTGGCCCGCGCCCTCGCCGTCCTGGAACTGGCCCTCGAAGCGGAAGGTGCCGGCCTCTCGCGGCAGGGTGAAGGTGGTGGCCCCGTTCGCCGTGGACAGGCCCTGGAAGGAGGCCAGGGGCTCGGTGAAGCCCATGTTGCGGCGCGGCCCCTGACGGAGCTGGAGGTTCAGGCTGCGCGGCTCCGCGTCCTTGGACGAGGCGGACCAGGTGCCGCGAGGCTCGAACGCCGCAGGGGCCGCGGCGGCGGAGGTGGCCAGCAGCAACAGGGCCACGAGGGACAGACGTGACGACAAGGGACGCATGGTGGGCTCCTTCGGATGGACGCCTCCCGTGCGGCGCGCGTCCGGTGGGACGCGGCCGTGTGGGAGGCCGTTGAGGGGAGAGGGGTCGCGCGGCCTACTTCGAGCCGTTGCCGCGCAGCTTCCGGATGAAGTCGGCGTCCACGCCGCCGGTGCGCAGCCGCACCAGCTCGTCGACAGAGAGGTCCTTCATGCCCGCGTCGTTGAGCTCGCGGATGAAGCTGGGGTCCACGCCCGTGGCGCGGAGGCGCTGGAGGGCCGCCACATCCGTCGTCCGCACGCCCGCCTCTCGCATGCCGGTGAGCCAGCCGCCGGAGACGCCCACGGCGCGCAGCCGCGTCAGCTCCTGGGCCTTCAGCTTGGTCAGGCCGTGCTTGTTCAGCTCGCGGATGTACTCGGGGTTCACACCCACCGCGCGCAGACGGGCGAGCTCCTCCAGCGACATGTCCGTGTAGCCGGCGTCCTTGAGGCCGCGGATGAAGTCCCCATCCACGCCGACGGCGCGCACGTGGGCCAGGGCCTTGGGGTCATCGACGTTGAAGCCCGCGGCCTTGAGGGACTGGATGTACTCAGGCGTGACGCCCAGGTGCTTCATGCGCGTCAGCTCCTCCGCCTCCAGCTTCCGGCCGAAGCGCGCGTTCATGTCCTGGACGTAGTCGGGGGTGACGCCCGCGTGGCTCATCGTCACGAGGTTGGACACGGTCGGCGCGTAGCCCATGGCCGTCAGTTGCCGCACGCGCTCCGGCGTGATGCCCGCCGTCTTCAGCGCGATGAGCTGGTCCACGGAGAGCTGTTCACCCGCGCCGACCCGCGTCTGCGGGTTCAGCTCGCGGTGGGCGCGCGAACCCAGGCTCCGCGGCGAGGGCGCGGGAGACGGGGCCGGCGCGGCC
>JBKGHI010000164.1:0-19293 GCA_046520405.1 Myxococcus sp. 1LA | reverse complement strand
GCCCTCGGCGCCGGCCCCTCGCGCGGACGCCTCCGCCTCCGCCGAGCCCCGTCGCGAGTCCACGGTCATCGTCCAGGGGCCCTTCACCGCGTCGAACACCCCCGCGCCGTCCCCCACTCCTTCCGCGCCTGCCGCCGCCCCCATGCCTCCTCCCGCCGCTCCCGCCCCCACCGCAGCAGCGCCCGCCGCTCCCGCTCCGAAGGGCGCCGAGCTCGACTCGCGCTACCAGAAGTTCGACCCCATCGGCACCGGGCCGCTGGGCACCGTCTTCAAGGGGCGCGTCACCGCGCTGGGCCTGGACATCTGCCTGAAGGAGCTGAAGGACATCTTCGGCTACTTCTCCTTCCTGCAGCGCGGCGAGGTGCTCAAGCGCCTGAAGAAGGAGCTGTGCGCCCAGGCGCAGGTGCGTCACCCCGGCGTGGTCCAGGTGGTGGACCAGAACGTGGACGCCGCACGGCCCTACTTCGTGCTGGAGCTGATGCAGGGCAGCCTGCGTGAGCGGCTGGACGCGAGCGGTGGCAGCGGCGTGCAGGTGCCCTTCGCGCTGCGCTCCTTCCTGCAGATGGCCTATGGCCTGCGGGCCGCGCACGCGGCGGGCCTCACGCACCACAACATCAAGCCGGAGAACGTGCTCTTCGACACGTACGGCAACGCGAAGCTGGCGGACTTCGGCCTGGGCCGCGTGGTGGAGGTGGACGCCACCAAGGGCATGCCCCAGGTCTTCGTGGGCACGGGCGGCATGCCCTACATGGCGCCGGAGCTGCTGAACCGGGGCGGCAAGGAGCCGGGCGCCTCCGCGGACGTGTACGCGCTGGGCATCCTGCTCTACGAGATGCTCACCGGGCAGATTCCGGGCCGCCGCTCGCCGCTGCCCTCCGAGGTCAACCCGGAGGCCCCCAGCGGCCTGGACCAGCTCTTCGACAAGGCGACCCAGGACAAGCGCGAGCAGCGCTACCCGGACGTGGACGCCATGCTGGAGGACTTCTACAAGGCCTTCCCGGAGAAGGAGTTCCTCGCCAAGGGCGACCTCGTCGTCTCCTCGGACGCGCCGAAGGAGTGACGAACGGGCGGCCGGGCCCCGGCGCATTCGGGGCTCGCCGCGCACGTTGGGGGCTGCCACACTCCGTGGCGCCATGACTGTGCCCCCGTCCGAAAACGTGCTCATCACCGTCACCGGGAAGGACCACCCCGGAATCGTTTCGCGCCTCACCGGCCTGCTGGCGGAGGCCGGCGCCGGGCTGCTCGACGTGGAGCAGGTGGTGGTGCAGGGGCGTCTCACGCTCTGCCTGCTGGTCCGGCTGCCCCCGGCGGGCGGTGTCCTGGAGGCGCTGCTGGCCGCCGCGACGTCGCTGGGCGTGGCGCTGGACTTCCAGGCGGTGGAGGCGCCCGCCTCGCCTCTGCCGGATTCCTCCGCTTCACGTCATGTCGTCACCGCCGTGGGCCGGGCCCTGGGGGCGCGCGAGCTTCACGCGCTGACGCAGGTGCTGGCCGGGCATGGCGCCAACGTGGAGCGAATCACGCGGCTGAGCGAGCCGCACCTGGGCTCGGTGGACATCCACATCCGCCTGCCGCCGGGTCAGCCGCCAGATGCGCTCAAGCACGCGCTGCTGGAGCTGTCCATGCAGTCGGGCGGGTTCGACGTGGCGTTGCAGCGTGAGAGTCTGTTCCGGCGCGGCAAGCGGATGGTCGTCATGGACATGGACTCCACGCTCATCCGCATCGAGGTCATCGACGAGCTGGCGCGCGCGCACGGCGTGGGTGAGCAGGTGGCGCGCATCACCGAGCGCGCGATGCACGGGGAGATGGACTACGACGAGTCGCTGCGGCAGCGCGTGGGGCTGCTCCAGGGGTTGGACGCATCCGTGGTCCACCAGCTCGCGGCGAACCTGCCGCTGACGGAGGGCGCGGAGACGCTGGTGCGCGTGCTGAAGCGGTTGGGCTACCGCACCGCCGTCATCAGCGGCGGCTTCTCCGTGGCGGCCGAGGCGCTGAAGGCGCGGCTGGGCATCGACTTCGCGTACTCCAACGTACTGGAGATTCAGGACGGGAAGCTCACGGGCCGCACCGTGGGGCCCATCGTCAACGCGCAACGGAAGGCGGAGCTGCTGGAGTCGTTGGCGCGGGCGGAGGGCATCCTGCTGGACCAGGTGGTCGCCGTGGGAGACGGCGCCAACGACTTGCTGATGCTGGAGCGCGCCGGTCTGGGCATCGCCTTCCGGGCGAAGCCCAGGCTGCGCGCCGCGGCCGACACGTCCATCTCCGCGGGCGGCCTGGACAGCATCCTCTACCTGCTGGGGCTCACAGGCCGCGAGCTGTTGGAAGTGGGCTCTGGCGCCAGCTGAAGGCGCGCGCTACAGCCGCATCCGCGCCGCCAGCTCACGCTGCTGGAGCTGGCCCTTCTCCAGCAGCAGCTCGAGCAGCGCGCGCAGAATCTTGGAGCTCTTCTCCTGGTTCTGCTGCACCGTCTGCAGCCGCTTCATGTCCTCGTCCGTCCATTCGGAGACGGGCGTTCCACCCGCCAGAATCTCATCGAGGATGTCCGCGGCGCTGGAGCTGGCGGCGGGCGCGGGGGCTCGCTCCGGAGCGCGGGGCGGAGGCGGCGGGCGCGGGGGGCGCGGGCGGGGTGATGTCCGCGATGCGCTTCACCACCGTGTTGCCGCTCATGTCGACGACCTTGAACTCGTCCTCGTCCTCCGGCGTGTCGGAGGTGTTCTCACGCTTGTTGCCGCCGAAGCGCGTGCTCACCGAGGGCTCCTGGCCGCGGTAGTGCCGGAGGATGGCGTGCTCGATTTCACGCTCGCCCGCCACCATCACGACCACGCGGGCGCGGCTCTTCGCCACCACCTGGTCCAGCGTGGCCAGGTCCGTGGGGTCCGCCATGGCCAGCACCAGCGTCTTGCCGTTGTCCTTGAGGGACACGGGGAAGACGGCCTTCTGCTCGGCGATGCTCACGTCCACGCGCGCGAGCGCGCCCGCGTCGCGCGTCACGTTGCCCAGTTGGATGCGCTGCATTCCCAGGCCCTGGCAGATGGCCTCGGTGATGACGTCATCGGTGGCCAGCCCCAGGTCCGCGATGATGCGCGACAGGCGCCCGCCCCACTGCTCATGGGTGGCCAGCGCGCTGCGCAGCTGCAAGTCGTCGATGACGCGTGCCTTGACGAGGATGTCGCCAATGCGATTCCGGGAAGGAGGAGCCATGGCTTCGCATTCTACCGTCTAGACGCGCGGACGCTGAGTCCGCGGTGAGGAGGCCCAGCCATGCAGCCCTTCGCGGAAGCCGCCGCCCAGCTCTGTCCCTACTGCGGTGAGGAAGTGGAGGTCGCCGTGGACCCCATTGGTGTGGCCTCGGAGACGTATATCGAGGACTGCCCGGTGTGCTGCCGTCCATGGACGGTGCAGGTGTCCCGCGATGAAGAGGGCTTCACGGTGAACCTGGGTCGCGACGACGACTGAGGCGGCCTGGAGGGCAGGCGGGCGGGCGTGGCGGGCGGGGGTGGGAAGCGGCGCGGGGCGTTGCTTGACACGTCCCGAAGCATGGTTCTCTTGAGTCTTGTGAGGCGGCGCTGGAGCCCCGGACGAGGGGCACCGCGGCGACCGCGAACCTGAACAACACCCAAGCACAGTCATGCCGTGCGTCCGCGAGGACGTCACGAACAGGAGAGGACCATGCAGACTCGCAACCCCTTCAACTCCGCCGTCGTCGTGAACCCGCTGATGCGTGACGTGGACGCGCTCTTCCGCGAGCTGACGCAGCCCATGTGGCGCCAGGCCCCGCGCGAGCGCACGCCGGCCGCGGACATCTTCGAGTCCGAGAGCGGGCTCACGCTCCAGTTGGACATGCCCGGGCTGGACGCGAAGTCCATCCAGGTGACGGTGGAGAAGGACATCCTCACCGTGCAGGCCGAGCGCAAGGCAGAGCCGCGTGCGGAGGGCGTCAACGTGCGCCGCCAGGAACGCGCCTTCGGGGCCTTCGCCCGCTCCTTCGCGCTGCCTGACACGGTGGACGCAAGCCAGGTGGAAGCCCGCTACGAGCAGGGCGTGCTGACGCTGACCCTGCCTCGGCGCGAGGAGACCAAGCCCCGCGTCATCGAAGTCAAGGTCCAGGGCTGAGGCCGCGGGCACAAACCGCGGGCCCGGGAGGTCACCTGCCTCCCAACGTAAATCCCTGCCAGGGCTTCCGCGAGCAAGGCGGAAGCCCTGCCTGTCCTACCGCTTGGCGCTGAGCGCCAGCGGCACGCGGAACAGCTCCAGCACCTGCTGCACGTCCAGCGGCTTGGCCATGCACGCCAGCGCGCCGGCCTGCTTGGACTGCTCGACGACCTCGGGGGTGTGCGCGGACGTCATGGTGATGAGCCGCACGCCCTCCATCTGCTTGCGCGCGCGGATGCGGCGGCAGACTTCCAGACCATCGATGTCCGGCATGTTGAGGTCGATGATCATGCCGTGCGGCTTCTGCTCGGACACGAGCAGCAGCGCTTCCACGCCGCTCGTCGTCGTCTGCAGCTCCACCTGGGCCGCGAACGGCTTGAACGCGCGCTTGATGGCGTCCAGCACCGGCCGCTCGTCGTCCACCGCGAGCAGGCGCACCGTGCCACTGCCGAGCTCCTCGGGCACCGGCATCTGGTGGGTGATGAGGAACGTGCGCAGGTCCGCCGACCGGACGCGGCGGTGGCCGCCCGGCGTCCTGAAGGCCATCAGGATGCCCCGGTCAATCCACTTGCTCACCGTGGACGGATCCACCTGAAGCAAACGACTGATGTCGTGCGTGGTGTAGAGCTGGTCCGTCATCGCCGTACTCCCCTCTTGCTGCATGATTCCGCTGCCCATGGAACTATTCACCTACCTTGAACACGGGTTTTCTTCAACCTTACTGAGTACCGCGCCTATCAGAGCCTCTCATCAGACCCACTGCGTCGTCCCAGCGGCCACTCGCCTTGAGACACAGCTCCACGAGTTCACGGGCGGCCCCTCGGCCGCCAGGACTCTGGGTAACGAAGTGGGCCTCCCGTCGCACCTCGGGGACCGCATCCGCAGGACAAGCGGAAAGAGCCACCATTGAAAGTGGACCCAGGTCGTTGTGGTCGTCACCCATGTAAGCGCAGGCGTCCAGGGGCACGTCCAACTGGGTGACCAGCTCTTTGAGCGCAGCCGACTTGTCACGGCGGCCCTGGAACACGGCCGCGAGGCCCAGCTCCCGCCCGCGCTTCTCCACGATGCCGGAGGTGCGGGCGGTGAGGATGGCGGCGGGCAACCCGGACAGGCGGGCCATGACGAGCGCGTGGCCGTCCTTGACGTCGAAGCGCTTCATCAGCTCGCCGTCCTGGCCGTAGTAGAGGCCCCCGTCGGTGAGCACCCCGTCCACGTCGAAGACGAGCAGCCGCACGCGCGCAGCACGGGACGTCAGCTCTTCCGTACTCAGTCTGGAAGGGGCGTCCGTCACCATGGCTTGCTCGACTCCCTTGTTTGCTGACGCATCAACCTGGCTCGTGTCCCAACACCCGGCGGATGCTCAGCACGTTTCGTACCACGTCTTCAAACATCTGTGGATTCAGCGAACAGGGACCGTCACACAGGGCACGATCCGGATCTTCGTGGACTTCCGTGAACAACGCGTCAATCCCGGCGGCCGCGGCGGAGCGGGCCAGCAATGACACGAAGCGGCGTTCCCCGGCCGTCTCGCCGTTTCCGGCGCTGGGGAGCTGGACGGAGTGGGTGGCGTCGAAGCACACGGCGAGGCCGGCGTCGCGCATCTGCGCGAAGCCGCGCATGTCCACCACCAGGTTGTTGTAGCCGAAGGTGGAACCGCGCTCGGTGACGAGCACGTTGGGGTTGCCCGCCTCGAAGGCCTTGCGCGCCGAGTGGACGATGTCCTTGGGCGCCACGAACTGCCCCTTCTTCAGGTTCACGCCCTTGCCAGTCCGCGCCACGGCTTCCACCAGGTCCGTCTGCCGGCACAGGAAGGCCGGTATCTGGATGATATCCACAACTTCCGAGGCTGGCCCGACGTGGCTCGTCTCATGGACGTCCGTGAGTACGGGAACGCCCACTTCGTCGCGGATCCGCTTCAGGATTCTCAGACCTTCCTTGAGACCCGGGCCTCGGAAGGACTTGCCGCTGGTGCGGTTGGCCTTGTCGTAGGAGCACTTGAAGGCGTACGGCACGCCCAGCCGGCCGGTGATTTCCTTCAGCAGGTGCGCATGGCGCAGGGCCATGTCCTCGGACTCGATGCTGTCGGGGCCGGCGATGACGAACAGCTTCTGGCCCTGGCCGACCTTGAAGCCACACAGCTCGATGGGGTTGGGGGTGCTCATGCGGTCACCTGGCCGGCCGCCGCGTTCGCGTCCCGCTGGGCGAGCGCCGCGCGGATGAAGCCGGAGAAGAGGGGGTGGGGTGCGAAGGGCTTGCTCTTGAATTCGGGGTGGAACTGGCAGCCGACGAAGTAGGGGTGGTCGGCCAGCTCAATCATCTCCACCAGGTTGAGCTCGGGGTTGGAGCCGGAGATGACGAGCCCCGCCTCCTGCAGCTTGCCCCGGTACGCGTTGTTCACTTCGTAGCGGTGGCGGTGGCGCTCCTGGATGGTGTCCTGCCCGTAGAGCTGGTGGGCGCGGGTGCCGGGCTGGAGCGCGCAGGCGTAGCTGCCCAGGCGCATGGTGCCGCCCTTGTCCTGCACCTTCACCTGGCTCTCCATGAGCGTCACCACCGGGTGCGGCGTGTGCTCGTTGAACTCCAGGCTGTTGGCGTTGGCCAGGCCCAGCACGCTCCGGCTGAACTCCACCACGGCCATCTGCAGGCCCAGGCAGATGCCGAAGAAGGGCACCTTCTTCTCGCGCGCGTAGCGCACGGCGGCAATCTTGCCCTCGGTGCCGCGCACGCCGAAGCCGCCGGGCACGAGGATGGCGTCCACGCCGGCCAGCATCTTCTCCGCGCCCTGCTCCTCGACCTCCTGGCTGTCGACGAAGTGCAGGTTCACCTTCACGTCGTTGGCGATGCCGCCGTGCAGCAGCGCCTCGTTGAGGCTCTTGTAGCTCTCCGTGAGGTTGACGTACTTGCCGACAATCGCGATGCGGACCTGGCCGCGCGCGGGCTCGTACACCTTGCGGATGATGTTCTCCCAGCGCTCCAGGTGCGGCGCCCGGCTCCAGATGTTGAGGACCTCCGCGAGCCGCTCGTCCAGGCCCTGGCGGTGCAGCTCCAGCGGCAGCTCGTAGATGCTGCGCACGTCCGGCGACGTGAAGACGCTGCGCGTGTCCACGTTGCAGAACATCGCAATCTTGTCCTTCATCTCGCGGGACACCTCGCGGTCGGTGCGGCACACGAGGAAGTCCGGCTGGATGCCAATCTCGCGCAGCTTCATCACCGAGTGCTGCGTGGGCTTGGTCTTCACCTCGCCCGCCGCGCCGATGTACGGCAGCAGCGTCAGGTGCACGTAGACGACGTTCTCACTGCCCACGTCGTAGCGCATCTGGCGGATGGCCTCGAGGAAGGGCAGCGACTCGATGTCGCCCACGGTGCCGCCCACCTCCACGATGACCACGTCCGCGTCCTGCGCCGCCTGGCGGATGCTGGACTTGATTTCGTCGGTGACGTGCGGAATCACCTGGACCGTCTTGCCCAGGTACTCGCCCCGCCGCTCCTTCATGATGACGGCGTGGTAGATGCGGCCGGACGTGAAGTTGTTGAGCCGGCTCATCCGCGCGTTGGTGAACCGCTCGTAGTGGCCGAGGTCCATGTCCGTCTCACCGCCATCCTCGGTGACGAACACCTCGCCATGCTGGAACGGGCTCATCGTGCCCGGATCCACGTTGATGTAGGGGTCCAGCTTGATGAGGGTGACGGCCAGCCCACGGTTCTCCAGCAGGGCGCCAATCGAAGCGGAGGCGAGGCCCTTGCCGAGGGAGCTGACCACTCCGCCCGTCACGAAGATGAACTTGGTTTTCTTGGAGCGCATGTCCCGTTCTGCCAACTGAGGCAGGGATGCGTCAATTATTCTGTTTCCGGTGGACGGCCGCCCGCTGGGGCCGGAGGGGCGGCGTCAGTTGCCGTCCCAACCACCCGGCCGGGCGACCGCGAACTCCTGGGCGGTCGGCTGCCCGACGCGGAACTTGCGCAGGTCGCAGTTCCGGCAGCTCCACCCCTCCCAGCCCCGCTTCACCACCAGGTGCAGGCAGGCGTCGTAGTTGGGGCAGAAGAGGTTGCGCTGCGAGTCCACGGACTCCTCGTCCCGGAGGGCGGTGGGCAGCGGGCTGGGGCATGGAGTGATGGACACGGCGGATACTCCCGAATGAAACGTGTTGGGTCGGCCTCTCCCCCCGGCGCGGCTCCGAACAGGAGGGCCGGTCCGGCATTCCCGAGTGGACGTAAAAAGGCCCGTCCCCCTCGCGGGAAACGGGCCCGGAACTGCCAGCGTCTGCCACCGCCTCGGGGCCTTTTCAGGCCACGGAAGCGGAGGTGGACGCCTTGGAGTTGCTGTCGTTCAAGGCATCACCTCCTTTCGGAGCCCCAGACTTAATCGGGCGAAAGGTCGCGCGCCACTGTCACCGGGTGCGTGGCGAGAGCCGTGTGGGCAGCAGGCGTTCAAGCTGCGACAAACTGCCGCTCCACCAGGCGGCGGTAGAGGCCCTCCTGGTTCATGAGGGAGGCGTGGGTGCCGCTCTGGATGACGAGGCCGCCGTCGAGCACCAGCACCCGGTCCGCGTTGGCCACGGTGGACAGGCGGTGGGCGATGATGAGCGTGGTGCGGCCCTTCATCAGGCGCTCCAGCGCGTCCTTCACCAGGTGCTCGCTCTCCGCGTCCAGGGCGCTGGTGGCCTCGTCCAGGATGAGCAGGCGAGGGTCCTTCAGCACCGCCCGGGCGATGGCGACGCGCTGCTTCTGGCCACCCGACAACTGCACGCCCCGCTCGCCCACCTGCGTCTGGTAGCGGTCCGGGAAGCGCTCGATGTAGGCGTGGGCGTTGGCGGCGCGGGCGGCCTCCTCCACCTGGGCGTCGGTGGCGTTGGGGAGGCCGTAGCGGATGTTGTCCGCGATGGAGCAGGAGAAGAGCTGGGGCTCCTGCGCCACCATGCCGATGTTGCGGCGCAGCCACTCCGGCTCCAGGGCGGTGAGCGGATGGCCGTCCAGCAGCACCTCCCCGGCCTGCGGGTCGTAGAAGCGCGACAGCAGCGAGGCGAGCGTGGACTTGCCCGCGCCAGAGGGGCCCACCACCGCCACCACCTCGCCCGGCCGCAGCTCCAAATCCAGCCCCTGGAGCACCGGCACGTCGGGACGCGTGGGGTAGGCGAAGTGCACGCCGCGGAACTGCACGTGTCCGCGCAGGTCCGTGAGCTGGTCGCCGCCCGCGCCAATGGCGGGCTCGCGGTCCAGCAGTTCGAAGACGCGCTCGGCGGCGCCGCTGGCGCGCATGAAGTCCGCCCACAGCTCCGCGATGCCGCTGAACGAGAAGGCCACCAGCATGGTGTAGATGAGGAACGAGGTGAGCTCGCCCACGGAGAGGCCGCCGTCCACCACCAGCCGGCCCCCGAACCAGAGCACTGCGGCGATGGAGCCATAGCCCGCGATGGAGGCCACGCCCATGAAGACGGAGGACTGGATCACGCGCTTCTTCGCCAGCGTGAAGGAGCGCTCCACGGCGACGCTGTAGCGCTCCACCTCATGCCGCTCCGCGGCGAAGGAGCGCACGGTGCGGATGCCGGACAAGTCCTCCTCGGCCACCTCGCCGCTGGCGGCGAGCGCGTCCTGGGCCTGGCGGGAAATCACCCGGACCCGGCGCCCGTAGAACACGCCGCCAATGGCCACGGGCGGAATGACGGCCAGCATCACCAGCGTGAGCTGGACGGACGTGTAGAGCAACAGCCCCACGCCGCCCAGGGCCGTGACGCCATACCGCAGAATCATGGACACGTTGGTGGTGACGGTGTTCTGCAGGACGGTGGTGTCCGAGGACAGCCGGCTGGTGAGCTCGCCGGTGCGGCGCGTGTCGAAGAAGCCCACCTCCTGGGACAGCAGGGCGCGGAAGAGGTCCTTGCGCAGCCGCGACACCACGCGCTCGCCGGAGGTGTTGAAGAGGTAGATGCGCAGCGCCATGGCGATGCCCTGCACCACGAACACGACGAGCATCAGCATCGCGACCCGGTCCACCACGTGCCGGTCGCGGGCGCTGAGGGCCTGGTCCACCAGGTCGCCAATGGCGCGGGGATAGGCCAGCGTGGCGCCGCTGCTGATGAGGAGGAAGAAGGTGCCCGCGGCCAGCGGTAACAGCTCCGGGCGCGCCAGGGTCAGCAGGCGCCGGAGGGTGACGCCAGCCGAGGCGCTGCTTTTCGAATCGTTCGCGGGGGAAGACACCGGCGGAGACTAACGCGAGCCTCCAGCCTGCGCACCGGCCGCCTGCGTCTGCGCTGAAGCGGTATTAATCCTCTCCAAGCAGCTCACACGCCGAGTCAGGGAGAGCGCCATGGAGCAGCGCGAGTTCGGAAGTACACGGGGGTCCGTGCCCATCCTGGGGCAGGGGACCTGGCAGATGGAGGAGGACGACCGGGCAAGCGCCATCCGCGCCCTGCGCGCCGGGCTGGACCTGGGGATGACGCATGTGGACACCGCCGAGCTGTACGGGCACGGCAAGGTGGAGGAGTCCATCGTCTCCGAGGCCATTGCCGGCCGGCGCGACGACGTCTTCCTCGTGTCCAAGGTGATGCCGTCCAACGCCACCTACGCGGGCACGCTCGCCGCCTGTGAGCGGAGCCTGAAGCGGCTGCGCACGGACCGCCTCGATTGTTACCTGCTGCACTGGCCGGGCTCGCACCCGTTGGAGGAGACGGTGCGCGCCTTCGAGAAGCTGGTGGCGGATGGAAAGATTCGCGCGTGGGGCGTGAGCAACTTCGGGGTGGAGGACCTGGAGGAGGCGCTGGCCATCGCGGGGCCCGGGCGCATCGCCTGCAACCAGGTGCTCTACCACCTGGAGGAGCGCGCCATCGAACATGGCGTCCTGCCCTGGTGTGAAGCCCATGGCGTGGCGGTGGTGGGCTACAGCCCCTTCGGCAACGGCCGCTTCCCACGGCCCGACAGCCGGGGCGGCCGGGTGTTGGGCGCCATTGCCCGCGCGCACGGCGCCACCCCGTACCAGGTGGCGCTCCGGTTCCTGGTGCGCGGGCCGTCGCTGTTCGCCATCCCCAAGGCGAGCCGCGAGGCCCACGCGCGCGACAACGCCGCCGCCGCGTCGTTGACGCTGACACCCGACGAGCTGGCCCACCTCGACGCCGCCTTCCCGCTGGGGCCGGAGCCGGCGTCGCTGCCCGTCATCTGATGCCGGCGGCGAAGGCCTTGCGGAAGGTGGACACGGTGGGCTCGCCCGGGCCCACCGTCACCGTGCCCGTCTCTCCCTCCACGGCGGCGCGGGTGTCCTTGCCCTTGAGGAAGCGCACGGTGGTGATGCGGCGCAGCACCTCGCGGCCCTGCTCCTGCGCCAGCGCGCGCAGGGCGTGGCTGGTGACATTCACGGCGGCCTCCAGCGCGCGCCGGCCCGGCTCGTCGTCCAGGCCCACCCAGTCCACCTCGAAGCGCAGGGGCTTGCCGCCCAGGGACGCCTCGCCCGGCCAGAACTGCTCGGTCAGGTCGTGGGGCAGCTTCTCCAGCAGCGACACCAGGTCCTGCCGCGTGGGGTTGGGCCGCACCAGCTGCGCCAGCTCCAGCAGCTTCTCCGCGTTGCCCACCGCCACCGCCACCACCGTGGACAGGTCCACGTAGGCCACCGTCTCCGAGCGGCGCAGCCCCTCCTTGCCCAGGGCCATCAGCACGGACTCGCGGGGCACGTAGTCCACCACCTCGCCCGTCATCGAATGGCCGTGGGCCAGGTGGAGCGTGACGGTGAGGGTGGGGACCTCCTCGCCCGAGCGCGCCCGCGCCGCGAGCGTCCCCAACTGCTCCAGCACCCGCTCCACCTTGCGCGACAACAGCCGCTGAACGCCCTCCATGTCCTCGTCCTCCTGCTGCTGCCTGCGGGTCTCTTGCGCGCGCTGGGGCTTCGGGGGCGCGGGGGGCTTCGGCGGGGCTTCTGGCCGGGCCTCGATGGGGGGGCGCCGCGGTGGGGGCGGCTGGCTCGGGCGCTTGGGCGGGGGACTCCGCGTCCGCCTTCGCCTCGCCTCCGCCAAAGACGTTCTTGAGGAAGCCCATGCTCAGGCCCCCCGCGAGCGCAGGAGGGCCTCCACCTTCTCCACGTCACCGGGCACGTCGACCGCCACCGTGTGCGAGGCGACCTTGGCGCAGCGGATGGAGATGCCGTGCTCGAGCGCGCGGAGCTGCTCCAGCTTCTCCGCTTCCTCCAACGGCGTGGGCGCCAGCTTCGCCAGCGACAGCAGCACGTCGCGCCGGTAGCCATAGAGGCCGATGTGGCCCCAGCGCTGGACGGAGGCGCCCGGCTCGCGCAGGTGGGGCACCAGGCTGCGGCTGAAGTAGAGCGCGTCTCCGTTGAGCGCGAGCACCGCCTTCACCACGTGCGGGCTGGTGGCCTCGTCCGCCTCCAGCGGGCGGACCAGGGTGCCCATCCGCACGTTCGGGTCCTGGAAGAGGCCCGCCAGCCGCTGGAGCGCGGCGGGGTCCACCAGGGGCTCGTCTCCCTGGACGTTCACCCAGATGTCGATGTCTGGACGGCCGAGCGCCACCTCGGCGACCCGGTCCGTCCCGGTGGCGCATGCGGGGCTGGTCATCACCGCCTTGCCGCCGAAGCCCTCCACCGTGGCGCGAATCCGGTCGTCATCGGTGGCAACCCACACCTCGTCGAAGGCGTGGGCTTCCTGACAGCGTCGCCAGACGTGCTCAATCATTGTTCGGCCGGCGATGATCGCCAGCGGCTTGCCCGGGAAGCGGGTGCTGGCATGTCGGGCGGGAATGACTGCAACGGTCCGGCAAGATTGCATGACCCCTCCGTCTATCAGGTTCGCGACGAATGCCGGCCCCCGGGATTGGACATTCGCATCATCGGACACTGGCCAGCGCGGCTCCAGTGCCTAGGTTTGGTCCCAACATGAAGAAGGTCATTCATATCGTTGGGGCGCGTCCGAACTTCATGAAGGTCGCGCCCATCTATCGCGCCATCGCCGAGCGTACCCCGTTGGAGCAAATCCTTGTCCACACGGGGCAACACTACGACGCAAAGATGAGCGACGTGTTCTTCGCCGACCTCGGTCTGCCTGCCCCGGACGTCCATCTGGGCATCGGGTCGGGCAGCCATGCACAGCAGACGGCGCGCATGATGGTGGAGCTGGAAAAGGTTTTCCTCGCCCACCCTCCAGCGCTCGTCTCCGTGGTGGGCGACGTGAACAGCACCGTCGCCGCGGCGTTGGTGACGTCGAAGCTGAGCATCCCCCTGGCGCACGTCGAAGCGGGGTTGCGGAGCTACTCGCCGCACCAACCGGAGGAGATCAACCGGCTCGTCACCGACCGCCTGTCGGACCTGCTGCTCACGCCGTCGCGCGACGCGGACGCCAACCTCCTCAAGGAGGGCACCGACCCCACGCGCATCCACTTCGTGGGCAACGTGATGATCGACTCGCTCTTCGCCTCGCGAGAGAAGGCCGACAAGCTGCCCGTGCTCAAGGACCTGGGGCTCATCCCCCACGGCTACGCGGTGTGCACGCTGCACCGGCCGTCGAACGTGGACGACCCGAAGATTCTGGGCGGCCTCCTGTCCGCGGTGGCCCACGTCGCCACGCGCCTGCCGGTCATCTTCCCGGTGCACCCGCGCACGCGGAAGGTGATTTCGGAGCAGGGGCTGGACTCGTGGTTCGCGCAGAGCCCGAACCTGCGGCCCGTGGACCCCATGGGCTACCTGGAGTTCCTGGCGCTCACGTCGAAGGCGCGTCTGGTGCTCACCGACTCCGGCGGCCTCCAGGAGGAGACGACGGCCATGGGCATCCCGTGCCTCACCCTGCGCGAGCAGACCGAGCGTCCCATCACCGTGGAGGAGGGCTCCAACGAGGTGGTGGGCACCGACCCGGTCCGCATCCGGATGGCCGCCGACCGCGTCCTCGCCGGTGAAGGCAAGCAGGGCCGCGTCCCCGAGTTCTGGGATGGCCGCGCCGCCGAGCGCATCGCGGACCTGTTCGCGAGCTTCCTGGGCGTCGAGGAGCAGCCCATCCAGGCGGCCTCGGCCTGATACGGGACGGGTGGGGCCCCGGCACGCCGTGGGTCCGCCCGCTTGTCCGTCCTTGGCCTGTGCGGCAGGGCCCGCCGTGGTAGAGCGCTGGCAGGCCCATGCACAGCAAGCAGCAGGAAGAAGCCCCCGAGGGCTACGTCGACATCCACTACGTCGTCGAGCCGAACTACGCGGGGTGGCGGCTGGATGAGTACCTGGAGCAGAAGCTTCGCCGGATGACGCGCGAGCGGCTCCAGGGCGTCATCCTGCGCGGCGTCATCTGCGAGGAGCGGCGATTGAAGCCCTCCACGCCGGTGTACCCGGGGCTGGCCTTCCGCCTTCGCCGCCGCGCCAGCGAGGAGCCGGACACGCCCACGGAGCTGCCCGTGGTGTTCCAGGACGACTGGCTGCTGGTGTTGGACAAGCCCGCGGGCCTGCCCATCCACCCCACGGCGCGCTACCACAAGGGCACCCTCGTCACATTGTTGCGGGAGCGCTTCGGTGAGCGCTTCGCCGAGCCCGCGCACCGGTTGGACCGGGAGACGAGCGGCCTGGTCGTCTGCGGGCGCACCACGGAGTCGTGCCGCGTGCTGGGCCGGCTGTTCGTCTCACGTGACGTGCACAAGGAGTACCTGGCGCTCTGCGAGGGACACCCGCCCGAGGACACGTTCACCGTGGAGGCGCCCATCGCGGAGGGCACCGAGCTCATCCGCATCGCCGTGCGCATCGACCCGGTGGAGGGCAAGGAGAGCCGCACGCGCTTCCAGGTGCTCCAGCGCTTCACGCGCGGCGGTGCCCCCTTCGCGCTGCTGCGCTGCTTCCCGGAGACGGGCCGCCAGCACCAGATTCGCATCCACCTGCACCACGCGGGCTTCCCGCTCGTGGGGGACAAGATGTACGGGCCGGACCCCGGCTACTTCGACCGCTTCAGCAAGCGCTGTCTGGAGCCCGAGGCGTGGCAGCGCCTGCGCCTGCCGCGTCAGGCGCTGCACGCGGCGCGCATCGCCTTTCCGCACCCGGGCTCGGGTGCGGCGGTGGTGTTCGAGGCGCCCCTGCCCGCGGACCTGACGGACTTCATCGAAGGCCGGCCCGTGGCCCTGCCGGCCGCTTGAAACACGAAGGCCCCCGGCCCGGACGAAGCGGGCAGGGGGCCTGGGGCGTGAAGCCCGCGGTGTCGTCAGGCGGTGAGCTTGCTGCGCTCGGAGTGCTCCGCGCCGAATTCGCCGACCAGGTACTTGCCGGAGAAGCAGGCGGTGCAGAAGCTGTCGCGCTCCGGGTCGCCCACCGCGCGGCCCAGGCCTTCCTGGGAGATGTAGCCGAGCGAGTCGGCCGTCACGTACGTGGCGATCTCCTCCAGGCTGTGCGTCGCGGCGATGAGCTCCTGTCGGCTCGGCGTGTCGATGCCGTAGTAGCAAGGCCACTTCGTGGGCGGCGAGGAGATGCGCAGGTGCACCTCCAGCGCGCCCGCCGCCTTGATCATCTTCACGATTTTGCGGCTGGTGGTGCCGCGGACGATGGAGTCGTCCACCACCACCACGCGCTTGCCCTTGAGCACCTGCCGCACGGCCGACAGCTTCAGCTTCACGCCGAAGTGACGGATGGACTGCTGCGGCTCGATGAAGGTGCGGCCCACGTAGTGGCTGCGGATGAGGCCCACGTCGTAGGGGATGCCGCTGGCCTGCGCGAAGCCGATGGCCGCCGGCACGCCCGAGTCCGGCACCGCGATGACCAGGTCCGCGCTGGGCGCGGGCTGCTCCTTCGCGAGCTGACGGCCCAGCTCCTTGCGCACCTCATAGACATTGCTGCCGAACAGCGTGGAGTCCGGCCGGGCGAAGTACACGTGCTCGAAGATGCAGCGCGCCTGACGCGGCGGCTCCGCGAAGGGCTTGCTGGTGCGCATCAGCCCGTTCTCGATGACGAGCAGCTCGCCCGGCTCCAGCTCGCGGACGATTTCCGCCTCGATGAGGTCCAGCGCGGTGGACTCGCTGGCCAGCACGTAGGCGCCTTCCTTCATCCGCCCCAGCACCAGCGGCCGGATGCCGTGCGGGTCCCTCACCGCGACGAGCTTGTTCTCCGTGAGCACCAGGAGGCTGTAGGCGCCCGTCACCTTGCGCAGCGCCTCCACGAGCTTCTGCTCGAAGGTCGCCTGCCTGGAGCGCGCCAGCAGGTGCAGGATGACTTCCGTGTCCGCGTCCGACTGGAAGATGGCGCCGTCGGCCTCGAGCTGCTGCTTCAGCTCGGCCGCGTTCACCAGGTTGCCGTTGTGCGCGATGGCGCACTGCCCGCCCGCGTACTGCACGAAGAGCGGCTGGGCGTTCTTGAGCGCGCTTCCACCCGCGGTGGAGTAGCGCACGTGTCCGATGGCCGCCTGTCCAGGCAGGCCGGCGAGCACCGGAGCGTCGAAGATATCGGCGACAAGTCCCATCTGCCGGTGCGCGCGCAGCGCCATCCCGTCAGATGCGACAATTCCCGCGGACTCCTGCCCTCGGTGCTGGAGGGCGTGCAGTCCCAGGTACGTCAGGTTGGAGGCCTCGGCGTGCCCCACGATTCCGAAGATGCCGCACATGGCGCGCTGCCTTACTCCTTTCGAGCGGTGAGCGGAACAGGAACGCATGCCCCTCTGGTGGGTATTCCACCCGACGCCAGAGTCGTTTCATGTGGGCAGTCAGGCGTCCCAAAGCCCTGGCCCTGCGGGTAGTCTGGCTCGCGCATGGCTTCCTCGCGACTGGCCCGCTGGCGTTCCCTGTTTCCCCTGGTGTTGCTCTCCGTGGGCGCCGCGTATGCACTGGCGTCCTGGAACTGGTGTGGCACCTGGGCGGAGCGCGCGCCCGTTCTTGTGTCACAGGTCCATGGAGAAGGGCCGCTGCGCGCCGGTGCGGCGAAGGTGGCGCTCGCGCCGCCCTTCCCGGTGGTGGTGGCCGGGTACACGCCGCCACGGCCTGACGCGGACCAGGCCGACGTGCCGCTCCATGCACGCGCGGTGGTGCTGGAGGTGGGGGGCACACGGGTGGGGCTGGTGTCGTTGGACCTGCTCCTCGTCACGGATGAGCTGGCCGCGCGTGTGCGGGAGCGGGCGCGGGCCTCGGGGCTGGAGGATGTGCTCGTGCTGGCCACGCACACGCACTCGTCGCTGGGGGGCTATGACACGCGGTTGGTGGCGCAGGTGTCCGGCACCGGGCGCTACCGGGAGGACGTGGTGAATGTCATCACCGTCGCGGCCGGTGACGCGCTGGCCCAGGCGGCGGCATCCCTCACGCCGGTGTCGCTGGAGGTCGGCGAGGCGCGGAAGCAGGACTTCGTCATCTCTCGCAGTGGTGGCGCGAAGCCGGATGGCGTCCTGACGCGCGCGGTGCTGCGTGGGGCGGAGGGCCCGGTGGCGGAGCTGCTGCTCTACGCCGCGCATCCGACGATGGTGCCGCGCCGCCGCGCCTACGTGGACCCGGATTACCCTGGCCGGCTCAGCGCGCTGCGCGAGGAGGCGGGCAGCGGCGTGACGCTGCTCTTGCAGGGCGCGGGGGGCAACGTGAGGGTGGCGTATTCGGAAGGGAATGAGTTGGAGCGCGTGTCCGGCTTCGCGCGGGCCTTGTCGGAGCTGGCCAGCAGCGCGCCCCTGGCGCCGGTCGGCGAGACGGTGCGGCTGTCCCTGGCGCGCGCGGACGCGGCCATGCCACGTCCGGACGCATCTCGCCTGGTGCCGGCGCTGACGCGGGCGGCGGGGGACAACCTGCTGTGCGAGTCCGCGCCGCGCCTGGCGGAGGTGGGCGCGCTGGTGCTGGGGCCGCTGAAGCTGGTGGTGGTGCCCGGGGAGCCCAGCGTGGCGCGGGCGCCGGAGCTGCTGCGGCGCACGGGGGCCACGGCGTGCTGGGCCTGCGGATGGTTACGTGGGCTACGTGGAGACGGCGGCCAACGTGCAGGGCGGCCTGGGCGAGTCCCGGCGCCAGTACTTCGGGCCCGCGCTGCTGGAGCGGCTGAGCGTGGCGGCGGAGTTCGTGGCCGGGGCGGCGGGCTTCACGCCCTGAGGCCGGCCGGGCGCGCGGGAGGACTCCCACGGCGCCTCCGGCCATGGGGCTGACTAGAACTTCTCGAACTTGGAGTCCTTCTTGCGCTTCTTGAACACGAGCGCGGTGCGGCCCAGGAGCTGCGCGAGCTCCGCCTGGGTGCCCTCGGCGATGCGCGCCGCGGCTTCCTGGCGCGTCTCCGGGCCCTCGTTGATTTTCACCTTGATGAGCTCGTGGTCCTGCAGCGCCTGGTCGACGGCGGCGATGACACCCTCGGTGACGCCGGCCTGACCGACGATGACCACCGGCTCCAGGTGGTGTCCTAGCGCGCGCAGATGGCGGCGTTGCTTCCCAGTGAGCGGCACGTTGCTTCTCTCCTTCGTTGCTTCGGGTAGGGGGGCGCACCCTACTTCTTCTGCGACGCCATGCGGATCTCCCGCTGCGCGTCGATGTGGTCCGGCTGAAGCTCCACGGTGCGCTTGAAGTGCTTGAGCGAGCCCGCCACGTCACCACTCAGCTTGGCGATGACGCCCAGGAAGTAGTGCGCGGGGGCGCAGCGCTCGTTTCGTTTGATGGCGTTCTGGATTTCCCGGAACGCCTCGGGCTGGGCGGCCTTCTTGTCCGCCGCGGTGAAGAAGCGGGCGTAGCCTCGCCACGCGTAGAACTCCGCTTCCTCCGGGTTCAGCTTGATGGCTTCGTCCAGCATCTTCACGGCGTCCGCGAACTTGCGCGCCTTCACCAGGATGCAGGACTTCTGGAACAGCTCCTCCGCCATGAGGATGCCGTTGACGTCCACCCCGTCTCCGTCGCCGCCGCTCTTGAGCTCCTCGATGTAGCTGGCGCGGCTCTTGTCGTCGGAGAGGGTGCGGTAGGCGTCGCCGATATACGCGAAGACCTCCGCCTTCAGCTTCTCCAGCTCCGGCGGCGCCCCGGGCGGGAGCGTGTCCGGGTGGTACAGCTTGGCCAGACGGAAGTACGCGACCTTCACCGCGCTGGAGTTCGTCTGCTCCGTCAGCCCGAGCCGCTGGAAGTGGTTCTGCTGCTTCATCGCCGTCGTGAGCTGGCGCAGGGCCGGAATCTCATCCGCGCCCGGGGCATTCGCGGGCGTCGCCGCGGCGGGAGCGGCGGGACGCTGCGCGGACAGCGAGGCGGCGGGCGAGGCTGGGCGCC
>JBKGHI010000163.1:0-19430 GCA_046520405.1 Myxococcus sp. 1LA | reverse complement strand
CACCGCTCCGGCCGCTGCCCGGTGGACGAGGCAGCCGCGGTGGGCCGGGCACGATTCACAGGCGCGCGAGCGGCGCCCGTGTCCCCCCAGGCCCCCGCGTTCCAGCCCGCGCCGTCCGCCCGTGCAAGACGTGAAGCCGGTCCGCCATCCGGTGACGACAGCTCCTCGCCAGACGCCGAACGCCCCACCGCGCCCGAGGTCCGAGCCCGCCGAGTCCCGAAGAGCGGCTCGGAAGCCTCCGAGAACGCCCCCTGCCGCCCCTGGACGGACGCACCTGAAGCCGCATCCGCGAGGCGCTCAGCAGCGTCGGACGCCCATGGCCGGCCCTGCGCAGCCCCGTCCGCGGCAGAACGCTCGCTCCGCCCGCCGGGCGCGTCCTCGAACGCCCGCTGCCGCCCCTGTGCCGACGCGCCAGCGGCAGAACCCGCGCGGTGCCCAGCCGAAGTGTCCTCGGACGCCCACTGTCGGCCCTGCGCACTCACGGGAGAACCACCAGCGCGCTCCGCGGCCAACTCCGCGAACGCGCCCTGCCCGCGCGCCCCCTCACCCGTCCCCAGCGCCGCGCCTCCTTCTCCCGGCGGCGCCCGCAGGACTTCGTTCCGCTGTGCCGGAGGCGGCCTCGGCGGCGTGGTGGCGCCATGGCCGACCACCTCGATGACATACGCCTCGATGCCGCGAATGAACTCATCGAGCTGGCCCTCGCCGCGCTCGATGCGCTGGAGCCACGCTTCCCACTGCCCCGTCATGGCCGGCGTCTTCACGTCCGGGTGCACCACCTGGATGAGGTGGATGCCCTTCTCCGTGGCCTCCATCACCTTGCCCCGGCGGCGCAGGTACTCGCGGTCCAGCAGCACCTCGATGATGGCCGCGCGGGTGGCGGGCGTCCCGAGGCCCGTCTCGCGCATCGCGTCCGCGAGCTCCTTCTCATCCAGCGCCCGCCCCGCGGACTCCATGGCCGTCAGCAGCGTCGCGTCGGTGAAGCGCGGCGGCGGACGCGTGCGCTTCTTCACCGCCTCCACGTCCTCCACCGACTGCGGCTGCGCGCGCTCCAGCCCCGACGGCAGCGTCTGGGGCTCATCATCCGGCTCCCGCTCCGCGTCCTCGCCCTTGCGCGCCTCCGCCTTGAGCCGCGGCGCCTTCTGCCCACCGCCGATGTCCAACACCTTCCAGCCCACGCGCTCCACCTGGGTGCCCGTGCTCTGGAAGCGGTCCACCACCGGCGGCGCCCCTTGCGACGTCACCGCGGTGATGACCGTGGTGACCCGCCACACATGGTCCTCGTGCCACGCCTGGAGCAGGCGCCGGCACACCAGGTCATAGACACGCTGCTCGTCGGGAGACAGCCGCACCCCGCCCGGCGATGTGGGCGTGGGGATGATGGCGTGGTGGTCCGTCACCTTCGCGTCGTCCACGTAGCGCTTGCCCAGCGCCCGCGCCCCGGTGCCAACGGCCAGGTCCTCTTCGTAGGGCGCGCGGATGGCGTTCACCACCTCCGGCAACGTGTCCGCCACCGTGCGAGACAGGTGCCGGCTGGCGGTGCGTGGGTAGCTCAAGAGCTTGTGCTTCTCGTAGAGCGCCTGCGCCACCTCCAGCGTCCGCTGCGCGCTGAAGCCATAGAGCCGGTTGGCGTGCCGCTGGAGCTCCGTCAAATCGTAGAGGAGCGGAGGCGCCATCTTCTTCTCCTCCGCCTCCAGCGATTCGATGACGGCCCGGCCCGTGCGCACGCGGTCGATGACGGCCTGCGCCTCCACGCCGTTCGCGTCCAGCCGCCGGGCCTCCCGCACGCCCTCGAAGCCCGGGGGCGCCACGGGCTTGCCGTCCGGCCCCGAGCGGAACCACGTGCCCTTGTATCGCGCGTCCGGCGGCACGCCCTTCGCCCGGGGCGCGAAGGTGGCCACCACCTCCAGGTAGTCGCGCGGCACGAAGTCGCGGATGGCCAGCTCGCGCTCCACCACCATGGCCAGCGTGGGCGTCTGGACCCGGCCCACGCTCAACATCTCCCCATGTCCCCCGTGCGCCAGCGTGTAGAGGCGCGACAGGTTCATCCCCACCAGCCAGTCCGCCCGGCTGCGCCCCATGGCCGCGGCGGCCAGCGGCTCGTACTCCCGTCCGTCCGCGAGCCGGCGGAACCCATCCTGGATGGCCCGCTCCGTCAGCGACGACACCCACAGCCGCCGCACCGGCTTGCGGCACCCCGCCGCGTCGTAGATGTAGCGGAAGATGAGCTCGCCCTCGCGCCCCGCGTCCGTGGCGCACACCACCGAGGACACCTCCGGCGCGTTGAGCACCTGCTTCACCACCTCGAACTGGCTGCGCGTCTCCTTGGAGACGACCAGCGGCCAGTCCGCCGGGAGCATGGGCAGCAGCGCGCGGTTCCACTTCTTCCAATCCGCGCGAATCTCATGGGGCTGCGCCAACCCCACCAGATGTCCGATGGCCCACGTCACGACGTAGCCGTTGCCGCGCAGCCAGCCCTCGCCGCGCTCATTCGCCCCCAGCACCCGGGCGATGTCGCGCGCCACGGACGGCTTCTCCGCCAGCACGGCCAGCAGGGAGGGACGCCCCTGGGCCCTGCTCGCCGCGCCGTCCCTGCCTCCGCGCCTGTCCTCCCGGGGCGTCTCGCCCATCTCTTCCCACCTCATGTGCCCTGTCCCCTCCCGCCCGCCACACCACCCACCAGGGAGGGAGCCTGGAGACGTGGTGTGAGCCACTCCCCTATCGTGTCAGGCTGACATCTCCGAGTCCCGCCTCGCCCTACCCGTGGCGCCTGCTCGCTCCACGGCCCACCCGCCATCTTCCAGGTCTCCAAGAAGGCGCGAAAATCTGGCCCCTCCAACACCCCGAGAAACGCGCCAATCACGCTGGCGCGCTCGCGCAAGCAATTGGCGCGGAGGCGGAAAACTCCATCCGGGGTCTGAGCCAGTATGCCCTTGTCGCCAGTCACTTCGGCGCACCGAACGGGGGGAGGACATATGTCGCACGTCGCGTATGGACCGGGCCGGGGGGCATCAGGGGGAAACACGAGGCTCGGTGCAGTGTCGCACGGCGACAAGGGGAGCAGGGCCACGGCGCAGCGGCCGGGGCGCTTTTCCCGGGGGGAGTGGCGCGAAGCCACGGGGGGAGTGTTGGAGGGCGTCGTCATTCCGGAGCTGGCCACCTTCGCGGGGGCGAAGCGGGCGCAGCTGGCGGTCCTGGCGAATTCAGCCGTGACGGCAGCCATCCAAAACCAGTCGAGGGACGTAACGCGGGTGGCGTCCATGCGCCCGCAGACGTTCGGACGCGCTCAGACGCAGGCACGGCTGCGGGCCCTCTCACGGCCCGCGGTGCCCTGGGACGCAGCAGGACAGGTGAAGGGGGGGCCTCGGCCCACCCGGGTGACGGTGCTGGGGGCACCGGGCACGCACACCTGAAGGGGCCGTAGCGGTGTAGGGGGAACGTGTCACACGCAACTTCGCGGGAGGGGTCCAAGGCCCTCCGGACACACACAGGGCGGGTAGGAAGGCGTCGCCGCGGGGGCGGTGACGTCTGTGGATGGGGGACCCGGGGTCACGCTCGCCAGAGGGGGAGAGCGAACCCGAACATGGGTCGAAATCCGGGGGATGCTCCGAGTCCATCGGGGCATCCCCCGTTGCTTTGCGGGCTTCTGCGCGCGCGGTGCGCTCCGGCGTCCCGGGCGGGCCTTCCGCCGTGCCCGGGACACCTGGCGCCCGCGCTCACTCCACCTGCAGCGCCGCCGAGCCCGTCACCGTGCGGCGCAGGGTGAGCCACAGCGCGTTGCCGGCATCATCCACGGAGGCGAAGTAGTCCACCTCCGCGGTGAGCGCCTGTCCGCCCAGGGTGACGCGGGCGGGCGGCGTGGACGCGGTGTAGCCACGCAGCACCAGGACGGGGTTGGCCAGGGCGCGGCCGTTCGTCTCGAAGCGCAGCGAGGCGCGGTTGTTGGCGGCGACCTCGGCCTCCCAGGTGGCGTACACCGGGTTGTAGCCGGGGACGTCACGCACCACGGCGTCATCCCGCCCCACGCCGCCGGGGCCCCGGTCCACCACGCGGCCCTCGGTGGCCGTCAGCTGCACGCCCTGCCAGGCCTCCACCTCATCCGCCAGCTTCAGCACCGGGTTCGAGGTGTGCGTGCCCAGCACCATGAAGACGGAGTAGCTCTGGTACGGGTAGCCGGACAGCATGGCGTCGTCGCCGTAGCGCGGGTACTCGCGGAAGCCCACCGCGCCGAAGTTGCTCCCCCACGCCAGCCGGTGCGAGCGCGTGGGGCCCTGCTCGGGCAGCTCGTACTGGTTGAGCTGGTAGGTCCAGTTCCAGTCCACCGGCATGGGGCCGTCCTCGTCCACCTGGCCCCAGGACGGGTAGTGCCAGTAGCCGCCCGCGGGCTTCTGCATCCACGTCTGCGTCTGCACCACGCCCATCTCCGCGTCGGGAGACGCAATCCACAGGCGGGTGTAGGGCACCACGTTGGGCTCGCGGTAGTCCCAGCCGCTCGCGCGCGTCAGCGGCCCCGCCCCGCGCGTCACGAAGCGGTAGCGGTCTCCCCAGCCCACGCCGGAGATGTCCGTGTTGCCGTCTCCGTCGAAGAGGATGTCGCCGTACGGCGAGCGCACGTCCGCCTCGATGACGTCTGGGGGTGCCCCCGACGCATCATGGGTGATGGCGTACAGCGGGTGGCTCCGCCCGGTGGCGAAGAGGTAGTGCACCGTCACGTTGACGACGTGGCCGTCGAGCGCCAGCGGCCAGCGGAACTCGTGCAGCGCGTGGTGGCGGCCCTCGAAGACGGTGCGCCAGGTGCCCCGGATGCCCTCCGTCCAGTTGCCCCACGTCGCGCCGGCGCGCAGGTGGCTCGTGACGATGCCCCAGCCCGGCACCATGCCATCCGAGCCATCACAGACGCGCGTCGTGCCCGCGACGTCGTAGGTGTAGCGGCGCAGGTAGCCCCCCGTCCATCCCTTCGGGTCCCTGGCGTCGTTGCGGACCAGGGACGCCGAGCGCGGCTTGCAGTCGGCGTCGCGCCACTCGAAGCGGTCGGTGCGGAAGCCCTCCAGATTCACGTCCCGCTCCAGCCGGAGCGGCGCGCATTCGCCCGCGGCGGGCGGGGCCTCCGGCGGCCGCACGTCCTTGCCACCGCAGGCGGACAGCAAGGCGGCCAGCAGCACGGACGTGCCGCGGGCGCGGAGGAGGGGTGATACGGCGTCCTTCAGCAGGTCGGGCGTCATGATGGTTGTTCCCCAGGCAGCCAGCAGCACTGCCGCCCCCTTCCTGCCAAACCCCGCTCCTCGCGCGCAAGGACGGAGCGTGTGGGGGCGCTTTCCGCCTCCCCTCCTCCCGTCCGTCCCCGCGCTCGACGGCTCGCTCAGCCCGCGTTGGCGGTGCCGCGCTCCTGGTGCCACGCGGCCAGCACTTCCTTCTCGCGCTCGGCGGTGAGGCCGGAGCGAGGCTTCGCTTGCCGCTCGGGCGGCAGCGTCTTGAACCAGGCCAGCGTCTCGCGAATCGTCTCCGTGGCCGGTCGGAACGTCAGGCCGGCCGCCAGCGCCTTGGCGATGCTCACCTTGCCGATGCCGCCCTCCTCACCGGTGCGCGACACCCAGGCGGGGATGTCCGACCACGCCTCCACCTTGTGCTTCGTGAGGAAGCTGGTGTCCACCCAGGTGAAGCGCGCGTCGCTGCCCAGGGTCGTCTTGTTCGCCTCCAGGAAGTCGCGCATCAGCAGGTCCTGGCTGGGCCCGGTGGCGTTGAAGATGCCGGTGGTGTTGCGCTCCACGGAGCGGATGATGAACGCCGCCAGGTCGCGCGCGTCGATGAACTGAATCGGGTCCTTCCCATCGCCGGGCGCCAGCACCTCGCCGCCGCGGGCCACGCGCACCGGCCAGTAGGTGAAGCGGTCGGACGGGTCATCCGGCCCGACAATGAGCCCCGGCCGCACGTTGAGGACGCGTCCCGGCATGGCGGCTTCGGCGGCCTGCTCGCACAGCGCCTTCAGCGCGCCGTAGTGCTTGTCCACCTCCTCCGTCGTCGCGTCGTCCACCGTGGCGACGGCGGCCGTCTCGTCCAGCCCCTGCCGCGACAGCTCCTTGTAGACGGAGATGGAGGACACGAAGGTGTAGTGCTTGACGTGGGGCGCCAACAGCTCCGCGGAGGCGCGCACGACGCGCGGCACGTAGCCGGAGGTGTCCACCACCGCGTCCCACGTGCGGCCCTCCAGCGCCTTCAAACCTTCGCCCTTGTTCGGGTCGCGGTCACCCGCCAGCTTCTCCACGTTCGGGAAGAGGCCGGGGTTCGTCTTCCCGCGGTTGAAGAGCGTGACGGTGTGGCCGCGCGACTGCGCGAACTCCACCAGCGCCGGGCCCAGGAACGCCGTGCCGCCCAGGATGAGGATGCGCAGCGGCGCGGCCGGCGCGGAGGACTGCTCGCCCTGGCCCTGGGTGGACGACGCGGCGGTGCCGGACGTGCCCGTGGTGGCGCACCCCATGGCCCAGAGCGAGCCGACCGCGGCCGCTCCCTGAATCACACTCCTGCGAGACAGCGTCATGCGGGATTCCTCCTGCGTGTGTGGACTGACTGCGTATGGATGATGGCTAACGGACCGCGGCCTCTTCGGAAGGCGGCGCCTGGGGCGCGGCTGGCACCAACGTCTCCGCCTGCCGCCGCTGGTGACGCGCCAGGTACAGCGACACGGCCAGCCACAGCCCGGCCAGGGGCACCGCCGCCAGCGACAGGCCCGACATGCCCAGGCCCAGCTTCGTGAGGCCGCCCTGAAGCCAGGCGCTCACCGTGTCGCTGCCGCGGTACACCACCGTGTCGATGAAGCTCTTCGACTTGTAGCGCGCCTCACGGTCCACGGTGGTGAAGAGGACCTCGCGCGAGGGCCGCTCCAGCGCGTAGTGGCTGGCGCCGCGCACCGCCTTGAACAGGATGAGCACCGTCAGCACCGGCATGGCGGCCAGCCCCAGGAAGCCCAGCCCCGTCACCACCGGCGCCACGGCGAGCCCCGCCGCCAGGCCCAGCCGGGTGATGACGCGTCCGGTGACGAGCGTCTGCAGCCCCAGCGTCGCCAGCTGCACGTAGAAGTCGATGTCCCCGAAGAGGGCGGTGCGGCTGGCGGCGTCCTTGCCGAGCGCCGCGACGAGCTGCACCTCCTGGAAGTAGAGGAACGTGGAGGTGGCCGCGTAGAGCAGCACCTGGAGCCCCAGCGCCAGCAGGAACGGCGACGTCACGATGAGCCGCAGCCCCGCGAGCACCCCGCCCCCCACCGGGCCCTGCGCCGCCTCCGGCTGGTGCTGGACGTCCTGGGCCCAGCAGCTCAGCCGGCGCACGCATTGCGCGCTCACCTCCAGCAGCACCACGGAGATGAGGATGAGGTTCACCGGCCCCACCGGCTCGGCGAGCCGCCCCACCAGGAAGGGCCCCACCAGCATGCCCGTGGTGCCACCCGCGGCGATGAAGCCGAAGAGCCGCTTGCCCTGTCCGCTGGCGAAGACATCCGCCATGAAGCTCCAGAAGATGGAGACGACGAACAGGTTGTAGACGCTCAACCAGACATAGAAGACGCGCGCCACCGTCTCCCGCGCCGCCCCCAGCTTCAGGAGCACGAAGAAGCCCAGCAGGTTGAGCAGGAAGAAACGGTAGACGCGAGGAATCACCACCCGCCGGGGCCAACGCGACACCAGCGCGGAAAAGGCAGGCACCGCCGCCAGCATCACCAGGAACGTGGCGGTGAAGAGCCAATCCAATCCCTTCACGCTGCCCGCCGTGCCCATCTCGTTCCGGATGGGCCGGAGGATGGCGTAGCCACACATCAGCGTGAAGAAATACAGGAACGACCAGCGGACGGCGCCGACCTCCTCGTCCCGAACGTCCACGAATCGCCTGAGCATGGTGAAATTCACGTGAGCGGCTCAACGAGGCCCCGGGAACGGTATTCCCAGGACCTCCCTGGTGGAACGTACGCGACGGAAAGATGTCGCAAGGATTACGCGCCGGCCGCGAGCACCTCGCGGAGCGCCGCCTCCACCCGGGGCAGCGCCTCCTCGATTTCCTTCACCGACGTGGCGCCCACCGACAGGCGGAACCAGCCCGTGTCCGCGTCCAATCCGAAGGCCTGGAAGGGCACCACGCCCAGGTTGGCCTTCTCCAGCAGGAGCTTGCGGATGTCATTGTTGGAGCGCAGGCCGCCCTTGCCCACCAGGTCGAAGCGCACCGACAGGTAGATGGCGCCCTGCGGCGCGATGTGCTCCACCGGCAGCCCCGCCTCGCGCATGCGCGTGAGCCCCTTGTGCAGGGCCTCCAGCCGCGCGTCCACCGACTCGCGCATGGTCTCCAGGAAGGACTCCATGGCCGCGGTGTCGTCCAGGTAGCGGGCCACCGCCACCTGCTCCGCCTTGGGCGCCCAGGCGCCCACGTGGCCCAGCACGTCGCGCATGCGCGAGATGATGGTCGGCGGCCCCACGCCCCAGCCCACGCGCACGCCCGTGGCGGCGAAGGCCTTGGAGATGCCGTCCACGAACACCGTGTAGGGCGCCACCTCCGGCACCAGCGCCACGGGCGTCACGTGCTTCGCCGCGCCGAAGCTCAGCACCCAATAAATCTGGTCGTACATCAGGATGAGCGGCTTGCGGCCCTGCTTCTCGCGCTCGCGGTTCTCCGCGACCACGCGCTCGCAGATGGCGCCGAGCACGTCCGGCTCAATCATGGTGCCAGTGGGGTTGAGCGGGCTGCACAGGCACAGGAGGCGCGCGGCGCCCAGGTGCGGCGCGAGCTGCTCCACGGTGGGCATGAAGCCCCGCGCCGCGTCCGTCACCACCACCGCGCTCTTCGCGTCCAGCATGTGCGCGTAGTGGTTGTTGTTCCACGAAGGCACCGGGTAGACGACCGTCTCCCCCGCGTCCAGCACGCTGCGGTACGTGCCGTAGATGATGGGCCGGGCGCCTCCCGCGATGACGATTCCCTCCAGCGGGTACTTCAGGCCCAGCGAGCGCTCGTAGAAGCGCTGCACGGCCTGGCGTAGCTCCAGCACGCCGTCCGACGGCGGATAGTTCGTCTCGCCCGCCTGGAGCGCGGCGGTGATGTGGTTCTTCAGCGTGTCGGGGATGGGGAACTCGCGCGGGTTGAAGTCGCCCACGGTGAGGTTGCACACCTTCTGTCCCTTGGCGACCCGCTCGCGAATCTCCGCCGCGATGCGGAGGATTTCGCTGCCAACGATGCCACGCGCCATCGTTCCCACGGTGGCGTCGTCCTTGGAGGGACGGGGAAGAGAGGTCAGGTCGAGGGGGGCCATGCGAGGATGCTCTCCGGTTCGTGCGCGTTCGGGGGGGCCGCGCGGACTTCTTGCGGCGCGGACGATAGTCGCGGCCCCGCCGTCCTGTGTCATGCATTCGTGGTGATGGAGACCCTTCGGGGCAACCAGTCCTCCGTGAAAATTTCCAGCGTTTCCGGGACCCTCCACGGGTGTTACCTTTGCCCGCTTTTCCGTCGTGGCGCTGGCTCCCGGACCGCCGCTCGTGCGACACGATGGGTCCGGGTTCCAAGCTCGTGGACCCTGGCAGGAGGGAACGGATGACGCGGTCCGGACGCAGGATGACGTCGCTGTGGTTGGCCGGGTGCCTGGCACTCACGGGGTGCTCCAAGAAGGAGGAACCCGCCGCGGCCCCCACGGGCGCGCAGCCCCAGCCCGAGGTCCAGGCCCCGCCCTCCTCGCCGCCCCCGGGAACCATTCCGCGTGAAGGCGAGGCCGCCGCGAAGCCGCCGGTGCACACGGCCACGCAGGGTGACGAGGAAGTGGGCGCCGCGGACGCCGTGCCGGCGCAACAACAAGACGTCCCCGCGGAGGACCTCCCGCCCGAGGACGCGAAGAACCGCGAGTGGACCACCACGCCGGTGTCCCTGAAGCGGCGCCCGGCCCAGTCGGTGACGCTGCGCTCGGTGCGCGCGGGCACGCATGCGGAGTTCGACCGCGTGGTGTTCGAGTTCGACGGGCCGCAGGTGCCCGGCTACCAGCTCCAGTACGTGGACAAACCCATCATCCAGTGCGGCTCCGGAGACGAGACGCCCCTGGCCGGCAAGGGATTCCTCCAAGTCACCCTGTCACCCGCGCGCGGCCATGACGACCAGGGCCGCGCCACCGTGGCCGCGCTGGAGATGAAGCCCAAGCTGCCCGGCCTGCTGGAGCTGGTGCGCACGTGTGACTTCGAGGCCGAGGTGACGTGGGTGCTGGGCACCAAGGCGGTCAGCGACTTCCGCGTCATGGAGCTGAAGGACCCCACGCGCCTCGTGGTGGACGTGAAGCACTGAGGGCCACGCGTCACCCGGCCCGCAGCTCGCGGGCCAGCGCGTCCAGTTCCTCCAGCAACCGCTGATGCCGCGCGCGGGCCTCCGCGCCCTGGGCCCGCAGCGCCATGGCGAGCACCGCGGGCAGGTTCACCGCGGCGTCTGCCTTCAGCCGCTCGCGGTACTCCCGCGCCCAGTCCTGGGGCACGCGCAGGGACCAGTTGCGCTCGTCCACCGTGCCGGGCGCGTTGTACGTCTCTGGCATCCCGAGCAGGTCCGTGAAGAACATCATCACGTTGCGCGCGCGGCTGGCGAACAGGTCCGCCACCTTCGCCTGCGCCAGCCGGCCTGGATTCGAGGACAGCTCGCGCGCGAAGGCCTCGCGCTCGGCGGGCTCGGGGCACAGGCGCCACGCGAGGTACTCCGCCTGCGCGCGCAGCGTGCCCTTCCATTGCCAGTCCGCCACCAGGCGCCACAGGGACTTCGTGTCGTGGTTGCCCACCATCACCCAGTCATCCGGGCCCACGTTCTCACTGCGGTACACGTCCGACGGGTTGTTCAGGTCCGCCTTCTGCGTCACCCGGAAGCGGCCCAGGCCGTACTGCGCCAGCACGCGCTCCAGCGGGTACGGCAGCGTGCTGAGCACCTCCGCGAGCAAGTCCCCCAACTGCCGCCCGTTGCGCCGGGACGCCTCCACCACCGTGTCGAAGAGGACGCTGTAGCGGCGCACCTGCTCGGGCGTGAGGTCCTTCACCCAGCGGTCCGCGTAGCGCGTCACGGCGCGGTCCACCTGCCCCGGGTGCACCAGCGCGAAGCGCGCCAGCTCCGGGTGGTCCGGCAGGTCCGGTGACGAGAAGAGCCGCGCGCCATGTTGCACGGACCACAGCGAGTCCGGCAGGTCCGCGCGGTACACCCACGGGCACACCAGCCCGTGCGGGTGGTCCAGCCGCAGCCCGTCGTATTCGCCGAGCATCTTGTCCATGCGCGCGTTCATGAAGCGCAGGACGGGGCCGTTGCGGCTCCCGGCGTTCGTCCCGGCGTCGTCCGGCTCGAAGTACTGCTCCGGGTCCATCACCGGATAGTTCCAGGGCTGGCCGTCCGGGTTGGTGCGGCTGGGCGGCGCGCCCATGAGGTAGGTGCGCAGGAAGAGGCCCTGCCAGGCCCACGCGTCACGCGGCGACAGGCCAATCTGGAGGTCGCCGTACAGCTTCAGCCGCCACGCGCTCACGCGCTCGCGCAGGCCCTGGTGCTGCGCGTGGACCAGGAACTGGCAGAAGGCATAGCGCTCCAGCGTGTCCGCGTAGCGCAGCTCCAGTTGCGTCAGGCGCGCGACGGCCGCCGCTTCCTCCTCCGGGCGGGGATTCCACAGCCGACCGTCCAGCGAGTCCGCCCAGCGGCGCCAGTCCGGCTCGCGCTTCTCCTCGCACAACACGTCGAAGAGGGCGTCCCGCACCAGCCAGGCCCGGTGCTGCTGACGGAAGGTGTCGAAGCGCGAGGCGAGCGCACGAATGGCGGAGGAGGCGTCCGGCGCCGCGCGCTTCTGGCGGAAGGTGAGCCACGCCTCGTTCAGCAGCGTGGTCTGCTCGCGGAAGGCGTGGCGGAAGCGCGCTCCCGGCGGGAGCGACGCGGGGCGGCTGGCGGAAAGCTCCGCCACGCGGCCCGGTGGCAACAGCGCGCCCCAGGGCTCGGGGGACTCCAGCGGGGCGAGCGCCACGTTGAGGAGGTTTCGCGAGAAGAGCGTGCCGTCATACGGCGACGCGTTGAACTCCGTCACCTGTCCCTGCGGCCCCAGTTGGATGCCGTTGAAGCCCAGCTCCCGGGAGAACGCGAGGAAGTGCGCCGCCCCTTCCGAGTACGGCGAGCCCCAGCCCGTGTCCTCTTCCGGGAGGCTGGGGAAGCTCGGGTCGTGGATGCTGAGCACCCAGTTGCGGACGTCGAGCGCGGCCAGGGCTTCGGTGACGAGTCGATGATGATTTTCAGGCAGCAAGGCGCGAGACATGGCGGAAGGGGCTGACCCTACGGCCCCTGGCGCGATGCGCCAACCGTCCTGTCGTGCCGTGTTCGCGACTTCGTTACCGACTCCTCAATCGTGCCGTGCCTGAGGGACGGGCCGGGGCTCTCCTCCGCCGCCGCCCGTGCCTGGGCCATGGGGCCGCTGCTCGGGAGGCTTCATCCGGAAGAGCCTGCGCAGCTTGCGCGTGGCCCACGTCCGGCCCTCCACCAGGATTTCGTACACCGTGGGAATCACCAGCAGGGTCAGCAGCGTGGACGTAATCGTTCCGCCAATCACCGCGCGGCCCAGCGGCGCGCGGAAGTCGCCGCCCTCGCCCGCGCCAATCGCCACCGGCACCATGCCCGCCACCAGCGCGAAGGTCGTCATGATGATGGGGCGCAGGCGGATGCGGCCCGCTTCGATGAGCGCCTCGCGCAGGGGCATGCCCTTCTCGTGTGACCACTTGGCGAAGTCGATGAGGAGGATGGCGTTCTTCGCCACGATGCCCATCAGCAGCATGATGCCGATGAGGCTCATCAGGTTGAGCGTGTCCCCCGTGACCAGCAGCGCCAGCACCACGCCGATGAGCGACAGCGGCAGCGAGATGAGGATGGCCAGCGGGTCCAGGAAGGAGCCGAACTGGATGACCAGGATGAGATACATCAACAGCAGCGCCATGCCGAGCGCGATGAACACGCGCATGAAGACCTCGGCCTGGTCCGCGGACTCGCCGCCTGTCGTCAGCGTGTAGCCCGGCGGCAGCTTCACGCCGTCCAGCCGCTTCTGGATGTCCGCGCCCACCTCCGACAGCGAGCGCCCCTGCACGTTCGCCTGCACGTTGATGACGCGCTCGCGGTTCAGGTGCGTCACCTGCGCCGGGCCCAGCGTCTGGCGGATGTCCGCCACCTGGCCCAGCGGCACCAGCCGGGGCAGCCCGCCCGCCGCCGCGCCCACGGAGATGGGGAGCTGCGATAAGTCGTTGGGGTTGTCACGCGCCCCTGGCGCCAGCCGCACCATGACGTCCCGTGTCTCACCAATGGGGTCCACCCAGTCGCCCACGTCCAGGCCCGCGAAGGCCGGCCGCAGCACCTGGGCCACCTGCCCCACCGTCACCCCGAGCTGACCGGCGAGCCCGCGGTTCAGCTCCACCTCCAGCTCCGGCTTCTGCCCTCGCGTGGACAGGCCCACGTCCACCGCGCCAGACACCTGCGCCACCTCCTCCTGGACCTGCTCCGCCAGTTGCGTGAGCACCCGCTGGTCCGGGCCGCGCAGTTCGTACTGGAGCTGCTTGAAGGCCCCGCCGAAGCCCGAGGTGAAGACGGAGACGGTGGTGCCACCGATGCGCCTCATCTCCTCGCGGAACTGGACGCCCAGGGCGTCCTGGCTCACGTCGCGCTCCGCCTTCGGCGTCAGCCGCACGTACACCAGGGCCTGGTCCACGCCCGGCGCGCTGAGCGCCAGGGGCACGCCGATGGTGGCGTAGGTGTATTCCACCTCCGGGTGGGCGCGCAGGGTGCGCGTCACCTCGTCCACCTTGCGCCGCGTGTACTCCAGGCTGGAGCCCGGCGGCGTCTCCACCAGCAGCTCCACCTCCGCGCGGTCGCTCACCGGCACGAAGCCCGCGCCGCCCACGGCGCCTTGCAGCACCAGCGCGCCCACCAGCGAGCCCACCGCCACCAGCACCATGACCAGCCGGTGGTCCAGCGCCCAGGCGATGACGTGTTTGTAGCGCTCCGCCTGCCGGTCGAACCAGGCGTTGAAGCGGTTCAGCGTGCGGGTGATGAAGCCCGGGTTCTCCTTCTTGTGTGGCTCCGGCCAGAACGCGCTCAGCATCGGGTCCAGCGAGAAGGACACGAACAGCGACACCAGCACCGCGCAGGCGATGGTGAGGGCGAAGGGCTTGAACCACTGGCCCGCCACGCCGTACATGAAGGCCACCGGGACGAAGACGGCGACAATGGAGAAGGTGGTCGCCGACACCGCGAGGCCGATTTCCGAGGTGCCCTCGCGCGACGCCGTGTAGTGGTCCTTCCCCATCTCCACGTGGCGGACGATGTTCTCTCGCACGACGATGGCGTCGTCGATGAGGATGCCGATGGCCAGCGTCAGGCCGAGCAGCGACATGGTGTTGAGCGTGAACCCGAAGGCCCACACGCTGATGAAGGACGCCAGCACGCTCACCGGCAACGCCAGGCCGGTGATGACGGTGGAGCGCCACGAGTTGAGGAAGACGAAGACGACCAGCACCGTGAGCAGCGCGCCTTCCACCAGCGCGGACTGCACGTTGTGCACGGCGCTCTCCACGCGGACGCCCGCGTCGCGCACGATTTCCAGCTTCACACCCGAGGGGAGCCGCTGCTGCAGCGCCTGCACGCGCTCGCGCACCGCGTCCGCGACCTCGGTGGTGCTGTAGCCCCGGGCCTTGAGCACGTCGATGCCCACCGCCTGGGCACCGTTGAAGAGCGCCAGCGTGCGCGGCTCCTCGGCGCCGACGAAGACGTCCGCCACCTGCTCCAGGCGGATGGCCTGCCCGTTGCGCGAGGCCACCACCATGTTCCGGAAGTCCTCCACCTTCTCCAGGCGGCCCTTGAGGCGGATGGACTCCTCCGTCAGCGGCGCGTTGATGCGGCCCACCGGCGCCGCCAGGTTCTGCGCCTGGAGCGCCGCCACCACCTCCGCCACGGACAGGCCCGCGGCCTGGAGCGCCTCCGGCTTGAGCTGCACCGTCATCTCGCGCGCCACGTCACCGACGACTTCCGCCTGGGCGACACCGGGCACCGAGCGCAGCTCCCCCACCACCGTCGGGTCCGCCACCAGCGACAGCGCCGCCACGTCGAGCCCTTCCGACGTCAGCGTCAGCGACACGATGGGTTGGTCCGCCGGGTCGAAGCGCGTGAGGATGGGCTCCTCCATCTCCTGCGGCAGGTCCGCGCGCTTGCTGGAGATGGCGTCCCGGATGTCCTGCGACGCCTCCTGGATGTCCTTCTCGAAGTCGAAGAACACCGTGAAGGACGCCAGGCCGTCGGTGGCGATGGACGTCGTCTCCTTCGGGTCCACCCCGCTGATGGCGAAGATGGCGTCCTCGATGGGTTCGACGATTTCCCGCTCCACCGTCTCTGGTGATGCGCCTGGATAGACGATGGTGACGCTCACCACCGGGGGCTGGACGTCGGGGAACTCGTCGGTCTCCAGGAGTCCCAGCGCGACGAGACCGAAGACCACCAGCGCCAGCATCGAGGTGATGGTGATGATGGGACGCTTGATGGCGAAGTCGGAAATGAACACGGACGTGACTCCCGGCGTGAAGCAGTAAGGGGACGGCGCGGCCTCACGGCGTCGGAGGCGCTGCGCCCTCCTCCGGCGGTTGCGTGGACGCGGGCCGCGGCGTGGGCTGCCGCGCACCGGACGTGGGCGGCGGTGCCTCCGAGCCGCCAACGCCGGGCCCCTGCTCCTGCACCGGCTTCGCGTCGGGCCGAGGCGGCGTCACCTTCACCCGCGCGCCCTCCGTCACCTCGTCGCGCGCCGCGCCCAGCAGCACCACGTCACCGTCCTCCAGGCCGGAGCGGACCTCCACCTGCCGCGACACCTCGTCCCGAAGGCCCAGGGTGACGTTCACCCGCTGCACACGGCCCTGATGGATGCGGAGCACGGCCGGCTCGGTGCCGGTGTCATCGATGGCGTCGATGGGAATCGCCAGCGTCCGCGCCCCCTTCGAGGCCACGCGCCCCTCCGCGAAGAGGCCGGCCAGCAGTTGGAGGTCCGTGTTGGGGATGGCCACGTAGATGCGCACCTGGCCGGTGGCCGGGTCCACCACCGGGTTGATGCGCTCCACGGTGCCGCGGAAGGCGCGGTCCCCGTAGCCCGTCACCTGGAACTCCACCGGCGTATCCACCTGCACCTGTTCGAGCTGCGCGGCGGGCACCGAGGCCTCCAGGCGCAGCGTGCGTGGGTCCACCACCGTGAAGAGCGGCGCGCTCGGCTGCACGACGTCGCCCGCGCTGGCCTGCCGCTCACTCACGACGCCCGCGAAGGGGGGCGGTGACGCGCGCGCGGTTGAGCTGTTCCCGCGCCAGCGCGTGCCGGGAGCGCGCCTCCGCGAGCTGTCCCTTGGCCTGCTCCACGGAGAGCTCCGCCCGCTCGAAGTCGCGCTGGGTGATGACGCCCGCCTTGGACAGGCGCGCGGCCCGCTCCTGCTCGGCCTCCGCCACCTGGAGCGCACTGCGGGCGGTGCGGACCGCCGCCGCCGCGGCGATGAGCTGGTCCTTCAGCGTGACGTCCTCGATGCGCGCCAGCTCCTCGCCCTTCTTCACCACCTGCCCCTGCTGGGCCTTGATGTCGAGGATGGTGCCGCCCACCTCCGCGCGGACCGCCGCCGCCGTGCGCGCCTGCAAGGTGCCGGAGATGCCGGGGCCGGAGCGCAGCTGCCGCACCTCGGCGCGGGCCACGTTCTCCTCGCCGAGCGTCAGCTCCAGTTCCTGCTGCGCCTGCTCGGGCGAGGACGGTGCTTCATCCCCCTTGCGACACCCGGGCAGGACACACAGCCCCACCAGAATCCCCGCTGACGCTCCGCCGAAGGCACGACGTATTCGAGGCCGTCTCACAGCGCATCTCCCATCCCCGCCCCCCACGGCGAGCCGGCTAACCATGGTGTCGGCCCCCTGCCTCCGCTAGCCGTTGACAACGGCGTCCATCGCCAGCAAGCAGGGCCGGCAGACGTCCCGCCGAGCCCCTTCAGGCACGGACGGGGACCACGGCACCTACTGCGCGGGAGGGACCTCGCTCATGATGAGCGTGCCGGTCTGGAAGTGGGCCTGCTTGCCGCAGATGGTGCGCGGCGTCTGCCCCGGGCAGCTCACCGCCTGCGCCGCGCGCGTCGTCTCCGTGAAGCAGCGCGCGCCATGGGCGTCCCACTCCGCCTCGTGCAGCCACGCCTCCGTGTCCGCCTGCACGTCCACCGCGTCGTGGAGGTTCACCCACTGGCCATCCGTGGTGTGCGACGTGCCGTCTCCGCAGAAGTCCGCGCGCACCATCCGCGTGCACGCCTGGTGGTGGTCCGCGAGGCTCAGGCCATCCGCCGTGGTGGCCCAGGGGCGGTAGCCGAAGCGCACGCACTTGGCGATGGCCGCGCCCTCGCAAGCGAAGGTGAAGCGCGCGGCGTCGTCCACCTTGGCGCCGCCCCCCGTCACGCCCTGGCGGTAGTCCCAGCGGCCCGCCACGGGAATGGCGCCCAGCGCGGAGCCGTCCTCCGCGGCGCACGCGGGCTTCCAGAGCGCTTCGGCGGTGTCGTAGTAGGAGACGCGGTACGACCAGACGTCCGCGTCCGCGCCGGTTCCCGGCTCGATGCCGTCGACGCGCAGCTCCACGGTGTCACCGCTGCCCAGGTTGCCGGTGAAGCGCGCGCCCTGGAAGGCCTGACCCGACACCGGGCCGCTCGATGCGACGCCGTGGAAGACGCTGCCTTCCAGCCGCACCGCGCCCAGGACTTCCTCCGCGATGCGCGCGCCCGCGAGGTCCACGGACACGAGCAACTGTCCCAGCTCAATGGTGTTGAGGTTGCGGCCATTCAGGTTGCGTCCGTTCAGGTTGCGTCCGTTCGGTGCCGCCAGCTCCGCCACGCCCGAGCGCAGCGCCGGCTCCGACTCCGTCACATCCCCCGCACAGCCCACCATGCCCATCGCGCTGACCAGCGCCGCCACCGTCTGCTTCCACGCACCCATCGCCCACCGCCCTCCCGGCCCGACCACGGAATCAATGTCCGCAGCGGCCCCCCGACCAGCAACTCGCGCGAGTACCCGCAGGCACTTGCTTCGTCCACTGCGCATCACCAGCCCAAGACGTCAGGGCGGACACAGGGTTCCTCCGTCCGGTAGCGCGCGGAGCGGATGTAGGGCAGGCGAGCAGGCGCTCATGGCGGGGCTGGCGCCACGTCCGCGCACACCCGCATGCCCACCGTCACATCACGCAGGGAGGGCTCCGGCAGCTCGCGGTTGGAGGCGCGCGCCGACGTCGCCGCGAAGGCGAAGCTGCCTCCGCGCGCCACGGCCTTGCCCGGCTCCAACCAGGAGCGAGTCCACTCCCACACGTTGCCGGACATGTCGTCCACGCCGAAGGGACTGCGCGACGCGGGGTGACTGCCCACCTCGTCGGGGCCGAAGCCTCCGGGCTGCTTGCCGTAGGTGGTGTCGATGTTGGCGTCGTCCGGCGCCAGGCTGTCGCCGTGCGGGTACTCACGCCCGTCCACGCCCCGCGCCGCGCGCTCCCACTCCAGCTCCGAGCAGAGCCGCGCGCCGGGCACGTGGCCGCTCTCCGAGAGCCACGCGGCATAGGCCTCCGCGTCCGCGAAGGTGATGCCGCTCACGGGGAAGCGCAGCCAGTCCTGCTCCGCGCGCGAGGTGCGGCGCGCATAGCGCAGCGGCTCCCCGGCCCGCGCCACGTAGGGCTCGTTCCCCGGCTGGAAGCGCAGGCGCCAGACACCGTCCACCTGCGCCAGCGCGAGCAGCCCCGCATAGCCGCCCATGCCCACGCGCGGCAGCCGCTGCGCGCGCTGCTCCGGTGGCAGCGCCTCCACGTAGGAGAGCCAATCGGCATACGTCACTTCGTGCCGGGCCATGAGGAAGCCGGGCACGTTCACCGCGTGCAAGGGCACGGCGTTGAAGAACTCGCGCACGCTGGCTTCGGCCGCGCTGCCGAACTTCACCTCGCCCGGCGGCACGAAGACGAAGCCCTCCGGCACGCTGCCCACCCGCAGCAGCGGCACATCCACCCGCCGCTCCTCGCCCCGCCGCAGCAACACCCACTGCACCACCGGCTCGTAGCCGAGCGCGCGCGCGGACACCTGGTACGTGCCCGGCGGCACCGGTGCATCCCGCCAGCGCCCCGGGTCCACGGGCAGGGGCTCTCCCAGTTGGTACCGGCCCTCCGCGTCGCGCGTCCGCGGGCGCAGCTCCACCTCCGCGCCGGACACCGGCGTCTCCAGCGTGAGGCGGGCCTCGGCGTTCCAACGTCGCCAACGCGTGCCCGCCGTGTCGTAGAGCCGCAGGCGCTGGAGCAACGCGGGCAGCGCCGAGGCGTCCTCGTCCTGCTCGGCCCACAGGGCGCGCTCGTAGAGGAAGTCCGCCAGCGCCTCGCGCACGTCGGCCCGGCCAGGGGCCAGCGCCAGCGCGCGCTCCAG
>JBKGHI010000162.1:0-19537 GCA_046520405.1 Myxococcus sp. 1LA | reverse complement strand
CTGGCGGGCGGCGCGGAGGGACGGGCCGGGGACATCGCGCGCGCGGGTCCGCTGCGGCACGGTGGACTCGCCGTCACCGATGTCCAGCTCCTCCACCACGAGCGACGCCATCCGGTAGCCCGCGGGCGTGGTGCCGACGGCGGTGGACATCTCCGAGTCCTCGTCATCGTCCTCCCGTTGCCGGGCGGGCAGCTCGCGCGGACGCGCCATCTGCGTGTCGGGTTCGGACTCATCGATGGAGAAGGACGGCACCGAGTCCCGGGACGCGCGACGCGGCGTGGGCCGCGCGGTGAGGCCAGGCGTGAGCTGGGCGCTGGGCACCGGGGCCAGATCGGATTCGGGCGTGGTGGAGGACAGCGTGGGGGCGGTGGACTCCAGCACGGACGGGCGCTTCGGCGGCTCGGCGTCCTGGGTGAGGCGGGCGCCCTGGAGCGGAACGGTGGCCTCGCGCCGGCCGGGGCCCTTGGCCTCGGGGATGTGGAGGATGGTGCGCTCCTCCTCCGCGCCCAGCAGCCGGCAGATGTAATCCGACACGTCCAGGCTCTGCCGGAGGGTGCCGGAGGCGAGGAAGCCCTCCAGCGCCTCGCTCACCTCGGAGGCACGCTGATAGCGCTGCGACCGGTCCTTGGTGAGGCAGCGCATGACGATGCGCGAGAGCGCCTGCGGATAGTCGTCGCGCAGCAGATGGGGCGGCGCGGGGTCCTCGTAACGGATGGCGTAGAGGATGCCCTCCGTCGTCGGCTTGGCGAAGGGCTGCCGGCCGGTGGTGATTTCGTACAGCATGGTGCCCAGCGCGAAGATGTCCGCGCGGTGGTCCAGCCGCTCCTGCGACACCTGCTCCGGCGCCAGGTAGAGGAACTTGCCCTTGATGACGCCTGGCTTGCTGCGCTCCATGAACGCGCCGGCCTTGGCGATGCCGAAGTCGACCAGCTTGACGCGCCCGTCGTAGCCGATCATCACGTTCTGCGGGCTGACGTCGCGGTGGATCAGCTCCAGCGGGCGTCCGTCCACGCCACGGCTGTGGTGCGCGTAGTCCAGGCCGGCGGCCACCTGCGCGCAGATGCGCGCGGCCACGCCATAGGGCACGGTGGCGCCGAACTTGGACTCCTCGGCCATGACGCGCCGCAGGTCCACGCCCTCCACGTACTCCATGGCGATGAAGATGTTGTCGCCCTCCTTCCCCAGCTCGTGCACCTGCACGATGTTGGGGTGGTGGAGCTGCGCGGCGATGCGCGCCTCGTCCAGGAACATCTGGACGAACTCGGGCTCCTCGGAGAGGTACGGCAGGATGCGCTTGAGCACCACCAGTTCGGGGTCCGGTGGCCGCTGCGACAGGAACAGCTCCGCCATGCCCCCTACGGCGAGCCGCTTGATCAGCAGGTAGTTACCGAACGGAATGGCCGTCTGGGGCGAGCTCACGAAGAAAGGCCGTCTGTCAGAAGGTGAATGGGCTGGACTTTTCCGGAGCTTACCCACAATCACCAGCTCCTGGGAGCCAGGGACCCGCTTCGGTGGGTTCCGGACACCCACCCCGCCTTCCGGGCCCAAAAAGAAGCCGCCCCTCCCCGGGTGGGCGAGGGGCGGCTGAATCAACCGACGAGGGGGACTCGCCCTCGTCGTCAATCTCTACTTGAGTTCGGAGCCGGGGGCGACAGGCGGTGCCTCGAGGACCTCCGCCGGCAGGTCATCACAACCCTCGGGGTACAGTGCCGTCGTCCATGTATTGGTCGTGCCAGGAATCACACCCGCGTCGTTGAAGCAGCTGAAGGTACCGGTGCCACCGTCCATGCAGGGAGCATGCGTGAACGTATCCCACACACCACGGATGCCGTCCGGGAAGGTAACTGAGCCACCCTCGTTCACAATGACGCGGTAGTCGCAGCGAGGCGTCCCACCATCCCGGGTCGTACCGAAGGTGGAGTTGTTGTTCACAAGGACGCCGCCGGAGACCTCGAAGCCGAAATGGACGTCGTCCACACCACCATCGGGAGTGGCGAGCCGCTTCATGGCCATGGGGTTGGCGTCGGTGAGCGTCAGCGGGCCCTGGATGTGCACGCGCGCGCCCATGTACTCCTGGTTGGGCCGGCCCGTGCCGCCGTCCGAGTTACCGAAGCCGGTGTCGATGCTCACCGGGACGTCGTTGGGCGGAGTCATCGTCCCCGTCTTGGTGATGACCATCGGGGTGGCTTGGCCGGCGCCGCGGAAGTCGAAGTTGTTCTTGAGGACCTTGCGGTAGCCCTCGCGGTCGCGGAAGCGGCTGTTGTTCTGGACAAAGCCCTGGATGGTCACGACGTCGCCCTTCACCGGGACGTACGTGTTCGGCGGATCCGTCCGGTACTTCTGGACGAAGATGCCGTCCTGCGGGTTGTTCGGATCCGCGACCCAGAAGTCCACCGAAATGCCATCGGAGTTCGTTGAGGAGACGTAGGCCACCGTCGTGACGACGACGCCCTCCAGGATGATCTGCGGACGGTCGTCAAGGAGGCGCGCCTCGCGGATGGTCACCGTCTGGACACCCGCGTCACCGCCCGTGCCCGCGTCGCCCGTGCCCGCGTCGCCCGTTCCAGAGTCCGGGCTACAGGTGCCGATGCAGCCCGCGTCAGTCTGAGGATCCGTATCGTCGTCACGGCCCGAACAGCCAGCCATGGAAGCCATCGTCGCCGCGGTCACCAGCGCCGCCGCGCCTAGCGTCTTGCGCAGTTGCATTTCAAGATTCTCCATTCGTTCCGGCGCCGCGGTTCATGAACACCGACGCCTGTCGGCCAGGGGGTTGGCGCCTTATACCGGTGCCCCGAGGGGGGCGGCAAGGAAGCCTCCTCGCGGAAGATGTCAGTCTGGTGAAATCGCGACCCTCCGTGCTGCGTCGGGTAGACAATTCCCGCGACCACTTAACTGTCGTGAAATCCGGGCTGTCGTGACGCACTGTGCGTGTTCGCGAGGCAGCACAACGGGCTCGTCACAGCGATCACCGCAAGCCGGAGTCCATGCAGCGGGATTCCCATCCAGAGGTGGAGCGGTGGCACCCGCGAGTTCCAGGCACCGCGTCGCCGTCCGCCGCCTTGTGTTTCCATTGCATGGATTGCGTCACGCGTGGCGTGCCACCATGGAATGCGTCCTGCACTCGTTCACTTCATGACCCCCAAAACGTATCTCTCCGCGCTCATGGGCTTCAGTGTCCTGACCGCCTGCATCGATGTCCCCGACGTCGTCGAGCCTCCAGATGCCACTGACAGTGGGACCCCTTTCGTCAGGCTCCAGCTCGCCGGAGGCGCGACCCACGTTCGCGACACAGTCACGGTCCAGATCGAAACGAACGGCGAGCCGGCCAGCGAAGTCGACCTCCTTCTCGATGGCGCCCCCCTGGCGGTCGTCTCAGCCCCATCCGATTTCACGTGGGACACGTCGGCACACACGGAGGGGCAACATTCACTCACAGCACGTATCCGACGTCAGAACGCGACGTGGCAGAGCGAACCCCTCGTCGTCACCATCGATCGGACGCCCCCCGCCATCACCCTGAGAGAACCGGCCATCGGCGCGGAAGCCGTCGCAGCAAACCACCCCATCCGAGTCGAATTCTCCGAAGTACTTCATCCGGACAGCGTCGCTGACTCGAGCGTCGAACTCCTCGCCAACGGCGAAAGCGTCACCAAGACCCTGAGCCTGTCCGAGTCTCAGCGCGGCGTGGAGGTCCATCCCACCGTCGAGCTTCCCCTGCCTCGGCAAGTGGAGGTGAAGCTCACGCAAGTCCGGGACCTCGCGGGCAATCCAGCGACCGTGCCGCCCACGAGTTGGAGCTGGAACGTTCCCGCTTGGCTCCCCATCGGTCCTCGCGAGGGCATCGTCATTGAGGAAGGCGCTGCGACCCTGCCACGACTGGCGCTGGAACACGCCACGCAGGCCGCGGCCGTTGCGTTCCGGGCTGACAATGGAGTGGGCGCCCGTCGATGGACGGGACAAAGTTGGGAGCCAATGGGCTCCATCCTGAAGCCCGCCACCACCACCGCCGACCTGCGCTTCAGCCATCAAGGCGAACCGGTCCTTTCATTCTCCCACTACTTCAATCGAGAGGACGAAGAACTCGGGCAGCTCACCGTGGCCGCAACCGCCATCCATCGCTGGGCGGGCACCGCATGGGAGCGACTCTCGCTGAACGCCCGGGATTGGGACACGACCTGGCCAACATCCTGGAGCCTGCAGCAAGAGGCCCCCTCCTTCGCGCTGGATGCGGCGGGGGTTCCCTTTCTCGCGCACAGCGATGGCACCCACCAGGGGTTCGGGTGCCAGGGAGACGTGCACCTTGCCGTCGAGACATTCAGCGATGGGGACTGGTTGCCCGTCGACGCCCCTGCTCGCGGCGCGCCGGAGCAGTGCGGAATCGCCTCCACCCCTTCCCTGTCGTTGACTAGCACTCAGCTTCCAGTCGTCGCCTGGGCTGAAGTCATTCACGCTGGCGGGACGCCGACCCAGGACGCGCGCATCTTCGTCAAGCAGCGGACGGCGGTCGGATGGAACGCGTTGGGCGGAGCCATCAGGCACCACTCGAGCGGAACGTCCGCAACCCAACCTGTCTTGAAGCTGTCGTCCGAGGACGCGCCCGTCATCGCATGGAAGGAGTCGAATCCCAGCGGCTCGGGCACCACTGCGACGGACATCCATGTGCGCCGGTGGGAGGACCGCCAGTGGAGGGCTCTTGGTGGGCCTGTCAGCGCAGTGCCTGGAAATACCCCCGCGGACAGCCCCGCGCTCGCGTTGGGCAGCAAAGGCACCCCGGTCATCGCATGGATTGAAGAAGAGGGCTCCCACAAGCGGGTGCATGTCAGAACGTGGAACGGCGAAAGCTGGCTGCCGCTCGACAACGCCCCAAGCGAGATTCCGGAATCCAACGGAGCCGCCACGGTGTCGCTCCAACTGGATGCGGCCGGCACGCCCTGGGTGGCCTGGGACGCCAGCACTGACGGCAACCCCTCACGAATCTTCGTCTACCGCTTCAACCGCTAGCCAGCCCCACGCCGCCAGTCGCTACACTGGCGGCATGGCATCCTCTCCCATCCCCTTCCTCCAGGGCCTGCGGCCCACGCTGCACATCGCCCACCGCGGGGGCGCGGCCGTGGCCCCGGAGAACACGATGGCGGCCTTCCGGCAGGCCGTGGAGCGCTTCCACACGGACATGCTGGAACTCGACCTCCACCTCACCCGGGACGGGGAGCTCGTCGTCGCTCATGACGCCACGCTGGAGCGCTGCACGGACGGCACCGGCCCCCTTGCCGCGCTCACCCTGGCCGAGCTCCAGCGGCTGGACGCGGGCTTCCACTTCAGCCCGGACGAGGGCCGCACCTTCCCGTTCCGGGGCCAGGGCGCGCGCATCCCCAGCTTCCGCGAGCTGCTGCGCGCCTTCCCCGGCCTGCGCCTCAACGTAGAGCTCAAGCCAGACGTCCCCGGCATCGAGGACACCTTCGCCCAGGTGCTCCAGGAGGAAGGGGCCCTGGAGCGGGTCTGCATGGGCAGCGAACTGGACAGCGTGGCGGAACGGCTGGCCGCGCGACTCCCCGCGGCCTGCCACTTCTATCCCCGGGACGCGCTCGCCGCCTTCGTCATCGCCTTGCGCAGCGGGGAGACGCCGCCCGAGGACCCGCGCTACACCGTGCTCGACATGCCGCTCTACTTCGGCGACGTCCGGCTGGTGGACACGGACTTCCTCCAGCAGTGCGCCGCTCGGGGGAAGTGGGTCAACGTCTGGACGGTGGATGACCCGGGGGAGATGCGACAGCTCCTGGCGGAAGGGGTCGGCGGCATCATGACCGACCGGCCGGACGTCCTGAGGCAGATCATGGACGCCCCCCCGAAGCCGGGATAAGCCCCGGATTCATGCCTCGCACCACCGCTCGCACGCGCTCGAAGCCCGCCCCGGCCGCCCCCGCCCAGGAAGAGGCGCCCGCGGCCGCCCCGCGTCCCCGCAACACGCTGCGCGTCAAGGTGCCCAAGGCGCGGCGCTTCGTGGCCCTGGCGGGCAACATCGGCGCGGGCAAGACGACGGCGGCGAAAATGATCAGCCAGGCCTTCGGCTACGAGCTGTTCGACGAGCCCGTCATCGACAACCGCTTCCTGCGTGACTACTACGCGGACATGACGCGCTGGTCCTTCACGCTCCAGCTCGAGTTCCTCATCCGCCGCGTCGAGCACCACGAGCTCATCCATTCGTACCGCCGCAGCTGCGTGCAGGACCGCACGCTGTACGAGGACCCGGAAATCTTCGCCAAGTACCTCCACGGCCTGGGGCACATGACGAACGCGGAGCTGGACCTCTACTACGAGTACTTCCAGCGGCTGTCGCGCCACATCATCCGGCCCGACAAGGTCATCTGCTTCGAGGTCGGCAGCGTGGAGGTCCTCCTCCAGCGCATCCGCACCCGGGGCCGCGAGGAGGAGAAGGGCATCCGCCACCAGTTCCTCCGGGGCCTCAACGGCTACTACGCCAGCTTCCCCCTGCTGCTGCAGGAGAAGTACGGCGTGGACTGCCTCATCATGGACGTGTCGAAGCAGGACATCCGGCGAGGCCGGGGGCGCGAGGAGTTCCTCGACCGCGTCTCCACCTTCCTGGCCTGAGCGCCGCTCCCGCGCCTGACACCTGCGCGGACTTTGTCTGGCCCATCGCGTTAGCGCTTGGGATATCCACGGATGAACCGGCGCGGCCCCGCCGCAGGCTCCGTCCGACAACCCAAGGTGCGAGATGACCGACCTGAGCGCGAAGAATCCGAAGGACACGGAGGTGGTGATGACCCAGCTCATCCTGCCTCCGGACGCCAACAACCTGGATGCTGCCTTCGGCGGCAAGGTGATGCAGTGGATTGACATCTGCGGGGCCGTGGCCGCGCAGCGCCACTGCCGGCAGGTCGTGGTGACGGCCTCCATGGATGACCTGCACTTCCACGCGCCCATCAAGGTGGGCTGGGTGGCGCTACTGCACGGCCGGGTGCTGGCCGCCTTCCGCACCTCCATGGAGGTGGGCGTCACGGTGCACGCGGAGAACCCGCTCACCGGCGAGCGGCACCTCACCACCAGCGCGCTGCTGACCTTCGTGGCCATCGACAAGGATGGCAACCGCGTGCCGGTGCCGCCGCTGCAGATGGAGACGGACGCGGACCGCGCGGCCTTCCAGGAGGCCCAGACGCGCCGGACGCTGCGACTGGCCCGGCAGAAGGAGAACCAGTCCTGGCTGAAGGTGATGACGCCCATCGCCGGCGCCTGAGACGCGACTCCGGACGCACGAAGGCCGGGCGAGGCATCACGCCCCGGCCCGGCCTCGTGGCCCGTCATGGACGGGCGCAATCGCGAGCGGCTCGGCTCAGGTGGTGAACGACGTGCCGCAGCCGCAGGAGGACTTCGCGTTCGGGTTGTTGAACTTGAAGCCCGAGCCGGTGATGGCGGAGACGTAGTCAATCTCCGTGCCGGCGAGGTACTGGCTGCTCATCGGGTCGCTGGCAATCTTCACGCCGTCCTGCTCCCAGACGGCGTCACCGGCCTTGGACTCCTTGACCAGGTTCAGGTCGTAGCCCAGGCCGCTGCAGCCGGCGGGCACCACGCGGATGGAGAAGAAGTAGCCCTCGAAGCCCTGGGCCTTGATGACGCTCTTCACCTGCTGGATGGCGGCGTCGGTCAGGCGCACGGCCACCGGGGTGGCCTGGGAAGCCGGCGAGGCGGCGGGGGCGGCGGAAGTCGTGGGGGTGCTGTCCATGTCCATGTCTCCTAACGAGGACTTATAACGCCCGGCCCCGGAAAATCCATGGGCCCAGCCCCTGGGTTATATGCATCCGACATGGCTCGGACCTTCCAGACGCTGCTGGCCGGAGTGAAACAGGAGATTCGCGAGGTCTCCGTGGACGACGTGAAGCGGCTACTGGACGCCCGAGCCCCCGTGCGGCTGCTGGACGTCCGGGAGTCGGACGAGTACGCCGGCGGCCGCCTGCCCGGCGCCCTCCACATTCCCAGGGGTTACCTGGAGTTGCGCGTCGAAAGCCAGGTCCGGCGCGACGAGGAGCTGGTCGTCTACTGCGCCGGCGGCACCCGCTCCGCCCTGGCCGCCAAGACGCTGCAGGAGCTGGGGTACGAGCGGGTGGCCTCGCTGGCGGGGGGCTACAACCGCTGGAGCGACGCCGCACTCCCGGTGGAGAAGCCCTTCGTCCTCTCCGCCGAGCAGAAGGAGCGCTACCGCCGCCACCTGAGCCTCCCGGAAGTCGGGGAGGCGGGCCAGGCGAGGCTGCTCCAGGCCCGCGTCCTGCTGCTGGGGGCCGGAGGGTTGGGCTCACCGGCGGCGCTGTACCTGGCGGCCGCGGGCGTGGGCACGCTGGGCATCGTCGACTCGGATGTGGTCGACCTGAGCAACCTCCAGCGGCAGGTCATCCACACCCGCGAGCGACAGGGCCAGCCCAAGGTGGCCAGCGCGCGCGCCGCCATCGAGGCCCTCAACCCGGACGTGAAGGTGGTGGGCTTCGAGGAGCGCCTCACCTCGCACAACGTGCTGAAGATTCTGGAGGGCTTCGACCTCGTGCTGGACGGCGGGGACAACTTCCCCACGCGCTACCTGCTCAACGACGCGTGCGTCATGCAGGGCAAGCCCAACGTCCACGGCTCCATCTTCCGCTTCGAGGGCCAGGTGACGACCTTCGCCCCCGGCCAGGCCCCTGCTACCGCTGCCTCTACCCCGCCCCGCCCCCACCAGAGCTGGCGCCCTCGTGCGCCGAGGCCGGCGTCCTGGGCGTGCTCCCCGGCATCATCGGCCTGCTCCAGGCCACCGAGGCCCTCAAGCTCATCCTCGGCCAGGGCGAGCCGCTCGTGGGGCGGCTGCTCACCTTCGACGCGCTGGGCACCCGCTTCCAGGAGCTCAAGCTGCGCAGGGACACGCAGTGCCCCGTGTGCGCGCCAGGCACGAAGGTGGAGCTCATCGACTACGAGCGCTTCTGCGCCGTGCCCACGACTGCCTGAGAAACGGAGCGCCACGTCATGCCCATCCCCGAGATTGCCCCCGCCCGCCTCGCCGAGCTGCTCGCCGGCCCCGCGGAGTCCCGCCCCGCGCTGCTCGACGTGCGCTTCCCCAACGAGAACGCCTGGGTGGCGCTGCCAGACTCGCTGCTGATTCCGCTGCCCGAATTGGAGGAGCGCGCGGATGAACTGGAGCCCCTGCGCGGCCGGTCCGTGGTCGTCTACTGCCACCACGGCGTGCGCAGCCTGGACGGCGCGGCCTACCTGATGTCGCTGGGCATCGACGCCGTGTCGCTGCGAGGCGGCATCGACCTGTACGCCCGGCAGGTGGACCCCACCCTGCCCCGCTACTGACGACGGCGGCGCGGCGCTAGCCCACGAAGGCGGACAGGTCTTCGGTCTGCTTGTTGATGAGGCCGGGCTTGATGTCGACCTCGAACATGAAGGGCTCCTTCAGCGGGCCGCCCTGAAGCTCCAGCTTGTGGCGTCCCTCCATGAGCTCGATCTTCATGCCCTTGTTGCCCAGGTAGGTGCCCATGTCCTGGCCGTTGCGCTTCACGGAGATGCCACGCAGGCCGTCCGGCTTCAGCGTGAGCTGGAGCTGGCCCCGGCGGAACTCGTAGGTGAAGGACTTGGCCTGGCCGGGCTCACCGAAGGCGAGCGTGTCGCTCTCCTCCTTGTAGATGCCCTGCTGCTCGTTCACCAGGATGAGGGTGTCCTGGAGGTGCACGCCCGACGCGTTGACGATGGGCGTTTCGCCCAGCTCCGTCACCGGCTGCGGACTGCCGCAGCGCTCGGTGTGCCGCACCGACACCTTCACCTTCTCGTTGGTGTTGACCGACAGCGTCACCGACTGCCGTCCGACGCGCGGCTGTTGAGCACCGCGAGGATGGGCTTGTGGAACACCAGGCCCACCGCCACCAGGCCCACGATGAACCCCACCGTGGCGATGTTGCGCTTGGCGATGCCTGTGCGAGCGCTCCGCGCGGACTTCTCCAGCGCGCGGTCCACCTCGGCATCCTCGGGGCGAGGGCGCGACAGGGCCACGCCCGACGTCCGGGAACGCGCCGGCGCGTTCGGCATCTCCGCGCGGCTCGACGTGCGGCGGCGCGGCGGCGCTTCCGACGGATGGATACCGGACTGCATCCCGGTCCGGCGGCGAGGAGGCGGCGCGGGCTCCGGCGGCGGCAGCATCGTCCGCTCGTCGTCCTCCTCCTCGTCCTCCATGCGGGTGCGCTCGTCCACCGCCGCCATGCTCACGCGCGAGCGGGATGGAGGCGGCGGACCCGGATCATCCACGATGGGCGAGGCGCGCGTGGCGGAGCGGCGAGGCGGGGGCGGCTCACCCGCGCCCGTCCGGCTCAAGTCCGACCGCGAGCTGGTCCGCGCAATCTGCGTGGAGTTCGGGTTGGAGGGACGGCGCAGCTCCGCGGACGTCCTGCTCCGGCGCGGAGGGGCCTCCTCGATGGTGGACGGCGCCTCCCACTCCCCTCTTCATCCGGCTCCACCACGGGCACGGCGGCCGACGTGCGCCGGGGCGGCATGGACGTGCGAGAGGGAGACGAGCCACGCGGGCGCTCGCGCACCGAGGCCTCGCCCGGGGGCGCCTCCCAGTTCATGTCCGCCGCGGCGGAGGTGCGGCTGCGCCCCCGCTCCTGCGGCGGAGGCGTGGGCGGCATGGGCGTGCCGGAGTTCGCGGAGTCCTCGCCCACGGGCACCACCTGCCCCTGGGCCTTCTCCTCGGCCAGACGATCGGCGAAGAGCGTCTCCATCAGCTCGGAGATCTGCACCGAGCCCGCCACCCAGCGCTGCCCGACGAGGATCTCCTCCAGCGCCATCTGGAACTGGCGCGCGTCCCGGTAGCGGTCGTCCGAGTTCTTCGCGATGGCCCGCATCACCACCGGATCCATCTCTTCCGGCACGTCCGCCACCTGCGAGGGCGCGGCGATGGCGCACTCCATGGCGGCCTGCAGCGTGGCCAGCTCCGAGTCCCGCTTCAACGGACGCACGCCCGTGAGCAGCTCGTAGAGCACCAGACCGATGGCGAAGATGTCCGCGCGCCCGTCCAGCGGCTTGCCGGCGGCCTGCTCCGGGGCCATGTACGCGAACTTGCCCTTGATGGCGCCCGACTTCGTGAGCGACGCCTGATCCGCCGCCTTGGCGATGCCGAAATCCACCAGCTTCACCGAGCCGTCGAAGCTGATCAGGATGTTCTGCGGCGAGATGTCGCGGTGCACCACGCGCAGGGGCCGGCCCGCGTCGTCCGTGCGGCTGTGGGCGTAGTGCAGGCCCTCGCACGCGGCGGCCACGATGCGGATGGCCAGCGGCCGGGCCACCCACTGGCCCGTGCTGGCGGCCTTGCGCATCACCCGGCCCAGGTCCTCGCCGTGGATGAACTCCATGGCGATGTAATAGGTGCCGTTGGCCTCACCGAACTCGTAGACCTGGGCGATGTTCGGATGGTTGAAGCGCGCGGCGATCAGCGCCTCGTTCCGGAACATCTCCACGAACTCACGGTCTTCCGCGAGGTGCGGGAGGATGCGCTTCACCACGAGGTTCTTGTGGAACCCCTCGATGCCCGTCTGGCGCGCCAGCCAGACTTCGGCCATGCCGCCCGTGGCGAGCTTCTTAAGAAGCTGATATTTCCCGAATGATTGTGGGTTCATCCCGGGACATTGCCGGCGGGGAGCAGGCTCAGGTGGAATGCAGCAGGGCAGCGCATCTTAGAGGACAGCCGCTTCAGAGGCAAAGGCGGCCGGTTTCGAAACCCGGTTGGGCACTGCTCGCCTGCCTCCTGATTGCAACTACCACGGTTGCGGCCCCAGCGAACGATCAGATTCGCATTGAACGGCGCGGGGACGTCCTGGAGCTGCGCTGGTCCGACGCGGAGGAGCGCCTCCAGGGGACCCTCCACCCCGCCATGCCTCGCGAGGGCGAGCCCATCTCGGTGTCGTTGCATGTAGGCACCTTCGAGGGGCCGGAGTTCGACGGGCCGCTGACCCTCACCTTCCATCCCACCGGCTCGCCCACACAGCAAACGAAAACGCTGACGCGGGACGGGGTCAACTGGCACACCGAGTTCACCCCGGACGAGCCCGGCCCCTGGGACCTCGAAGTGAGGTACCGCGGCACCCATCTCAAGGTGATCACCGCGCGCTTCTCCGTGGCGAGCACGCCCCTGCCCCGTGGCATGGGCTGGGGCCTGATTCTCGTGGGCGCGGGCACGGCGCTGGCGTTGGGGCTGCGCAACGTGCTGCGGCGCGTCAAAGCGGCCGGATCCACCGAGGCGCCAACGACGGCCGCGGCCCCGCCGTCACCCGAGGCGCCTGCCTCACCGGACTCGGCGGCCAGCCCCACCCCACCGGCCGATCCGCCGTCCAGGCAGTAACTCCTTCCAACCGACGGTGATTCGTACAGGGCCGCCTGCCGCGACGTTGGGAACTTTCGTTCCCTGTCACGGCAACGTGACGGCCTGGTCACGCGTTTTCTACGCCGTCAGGCCCTCCATTCGTTCGGAACCCGACCTCGCCCAGCCCTCCGCGTCCGCTCATCGAACGGGCACTCGTGTTGCAGTGGACGCGCTCCACGAGGCGGTCGGGGAGGCGTGGACATGGGTGGGTGGCGGGTGGATGAACGAACGAGGCGGGGCCTGCTCGTCGCAATCTTGATGGGCATTCCGGCGTCGGTGAACGCCGGGACTCCTGGCCCGCGGTCGGAGGAAGTTGCCACGCAGGCGGAGGATGACCCGCTGTCAGGCGGCGTGGTGGACGGGGTGGAGCCTCCCGAGGCGCTGCCTGCCCAGGAGGACGAGGACGCGTCGTCGCGGCTCGATGGGGCCATGGCCCAGGCGCTGCCGCCGCCTTCGCGTCCAACGCCCGCCGGGCAGCCGCCTGCCGTGAATCCCCTCCCCGGCGAGGACGACGCGGAGAAGGCCCGGCAGGACGCGAAGAAGCGCGAGCAGAAGAAGCGGCCGGGACAGCCGCAGGAGGACTCGCTGGGTGAGAACCCGGACGCCATCGACGACAAGCCGAAGAGCGAGGCGCAGACCATCCGCGTCATCGGCCGCGTGTCCGCGCGGGCTCACGCCGACGAGCGCAACCAGTTCCAGCGCCGGCTGTCCATCGCCGACGCGCGCGTGGGCGTGAGCACGTCGCTGGCCAACCTGGAAGCCGAAGTGACGGCGGACCTGGCGGACTCGCAGATGCTGAAGGACGCCTTCGTGCGCCTGGCGGATGACGCCAAGCGCTTCCGCCTCTACGGCGGCCAGTTCAAGACGCCGTTCCTCCAGCGTTCCCTGGAGTCGTCGTGGGACCTGCCTACCCAGACCCGCGGCCTGGTGGAGGAGTACATCACGGAGGCCCATCAGATGGGCGGCCGCCGCATGGGGTTGATGGGTGAAGTGCGGCTGAAGAACGTCTGGGGACTCAAGGTGTCCGCGGGCCTCTTCCAGGGGGCCGTCGACGAGTCGGGCGTGCGGCTGAAGGAGGACGCCGCCGCGCGCGTCAGCATGCGGCCCTTCAACTTCAAGCCGCTCACCGTGGGCGTCAGCACCTACGTCTCCGAAGCGATGGACCTGGCGCGCAAGCACGCGGTGGCCGCGGACGCGGAGCTGAAGCTCGCGGGCTTCGTCTTCACCGGCGAGGCCATCTCCGGCCGGCTGCCCATGGGGCCCTTCACGGCGCAGATGCTGCTGGCGCAGTACCTCATCCACGTGGGCGACGAATGGGCCATCCAGCCCGTCGCCGGTGTGGAGGCCCTGCAGCTTCGCGGGGACACGGTGCGGGGGGACGGACACTCGCTGGTGGGCGGCTTCAACGTGCTGCTCGGCAACCGCTTCCGGGCGCAGTTCCAGACGGAGCGCGCGCTGCGGCCCGGCGACGAATTCCCAGGGCTGCAGCACTCCATCGAACTCGGCGCACGCTTCTGAGCACGGAGACCCAAACGATGCTGTCCTTCGCGGAAGGGGAAGTCACCAAGCTCCGGCGGGAATTCAAGCTGGTGCTGGCAGAGAAGACGGCGGCGGCGCTGGGCACGCGCCTGACGCTGGAGCTGGAGGGGCACCTGCCGCCTCCCACGCGCATCGTGTCCGTCTACTTCGACCGGCCGGGTGGGCCGCTGGCGGCGCGGGCGATGCGCTCGCCGGACGACTGTCTCAAGGTCCGGACGAAGGAGTACTCGCCGGACCTGGGCGCGGGCGGCGCGCCGCGCGTGGTGCTGGAGGTGAAGCGCGAGCGGCGCGGCCTCACGCAGAAGCGCCGGGTGTGGGTGCCACGCTCGAACCTGGGCCGCGTGCTGCGCGGCGGCGCCAGCCTGCTGCCGCTCATCGCGGGCGCAGCCTCAGCCCGGTGCTGGCGGTGACATACACGCGCCACGTGTACCAGTCCTCGCGGGCGTGGCGGGTGACGGTGGATCGCGACATTCGCTACCACCGGATTGCGCCGGAGCAGGCGCTGTCCCAGCTTGCGTTGTCGGTGGAGCGGCTGGAGCCCGCGCAGTGGGTGGAGCCGCGAGTGGTGGTGGAAGTGAAGCACCTCGGCACGAGCTGCCCGATTGGCTGGCGTCGCTCAATCCGGGTGGAGCGCCGGCCTACAGCAAGTTCGCAGAGGGAATGGCGAAGGTCCACGCTTTCGCCGCGGATGGCGTCGCAGGGGGATAGGGCACAGTGTTCATCGACTTTGAAGGCATTGATGGCAGCGGCAAGACGACGCTCTCCAACCTGCTGGCCGCGAAGCTGAAGCGGCTGGGCTACCGGGTGGCGCATGCACGGGAGGGAGGCGAACTGCAGGCGCCCACGGCGCGGCGCATCCGGGAGCTGACGCGCGACTCGCGGCTGTTGGAGATGTCGCCCCGCGCGGAGTTCTTCCTCAACCTGGCGCGGGACGCCCAGCAGTTGGATGAAGTGGTGGCGCCCGCGCTGTCCCGGGGCGAGGTGTGCATCACCGACCGCTACCTGTACTCTCAACTGGCGCTCAGCGGCGGCGGCCGCGGGCTGCCCATGGACGAGCTGCGGCCCGCGTGCGAGCTGGCCTCGCAGGGCCTGTGGCCGGACCTGGTCATCCTGGTGGACGTGGACCCGGACCTGGCGCGGCTGCGCAAGCGCCTGGGCAAGCTCCAGAGCAAGCGCGTCAGTGACGGGGACAGCCGGAAGGGACTGGCCGGCGCCGGCCTGGCGGTGAGGGTGCGCGAGTCCTTCCTGGAGCTGGCGCGCAAGGATCCGCAGCGGTGGCTCATCCTGGAGAACAACGACGTGCCCCTGCGCGTGCTGGAGCAGCGCCTGGTGGACGCGGTGGTGGCGCGGCTGGAGGGCCGCGAGCAGCAGGTGCAGCGCATTGTCCCGGCCCCGGCCCAGCCCCGGCCGGCCACCCCCACCACCCTCCAGAATGTGGAGGAGCGATTCTTCCAGACGCTGGACGCGGTGGAGCAGCGCGAACCAGCGCTGGCGGTGTGGATGCTGAGCGGTGTCCCGGGCTTGCCCGCGCACCAGCAGCGGCTGGCCTTCGCGGAGCGCTTCCCGGGACTCACCGCGCGCGGCATGGCGGGCCTGGACGACGCGCCGGCCATGGACCTGCGCGAGGTGCTGGCCGACCTGGCGCCAGCGGAGGTGGCCTTCAGCCTCACGGGCCGCACGGACTCGCGCGCGGCCATGCTCCGCCAGCGGCTGTACGCACAGGCCCCGGCGGAGGTGCTGGCGAGCCTCAAGAATGACGGCTCAACCCCGGCGTGGGCCCTGCGCGAGCGGGCCATGCGGGACGGGCGGCTCGCCGAGGTCCTGGCGGGGCTCGCCGGACAGGACTGTGAGGAGTCCTGGGTGGTGCGCGAGGCGGGCATGCAGCGCAAGCTGTTCGCGGAGGTGGCGCGCAGCCTCACCGGCGTCCGGCGCCGGCGGATGCGCTTCGCGAAGTGCTGCTGCCCCATGACCGGCTCGCGGTGCTGCGCAGCACCCAGGGCCTGGACACGCCGGTGGCTCGCGGGCTGCGGGAAGCCCTGGCGGGCAAGGCGCTGAAGCTGGTGCTCCGCTCGCTGACGGGACTGGACACCGAAGAGGCCTGGGCCCTGCGCGAGCGCGGCGCGCCGCTGACGAAGGAGGCCCTGGACTCGGTGGATGGCATGGATGACTCGCGGGCCTGGAAGCTGCGCGTGGAGCACCTGGGCCGGTGGCCCACCACCGCGGTGTCCTCCCTGAAGGGGCTGCCCATGGGGCCGCATGCACAAGCGCTCCTCGAGCGCGTCCTGGCGGAGCATCCGGACCGGTTGCCGGTGCTGCGAAATGCCTACGCCGTGGTCGCCACGGCCCGGACGCTCGCGTCGCAGCCTGGCCGCGCGGTCCGCGTGGACGCCTCTGTCCGGGTGGAGGCCTAGGTTCCCACCATGGACGCCCCATTCTCGGCGCTGTTTGAAGGCGCGAAGGCGGAGTTCAGCGCGCTGTCCATCACCGCGATTCTTCCGCGGATGTTGGCGGCGGCGCTCATCGGTACGTTGCTCTCGCTGCGGCCCTGGCGCCTGCTGATGAAGCGGGCGCTGCCCAAGGCGGACATGATTCAGGCGCAGGTGCTGCTTTGCGCGGCGGCGGCGGTCATCACCGCTGTCATTGGCGACAGCCTGGCGAAGGCCTTCGGTCTGGTGGGCCTGGGCGGCTTCGTGCGGTTCCGCTCGGGGCTCAAGGACCCGCGCGACGCGGCCATCCTCTTCCTGATGATTGGCCTGGGGATGGCGTGCGGACACGGCAGCCTGGGGCTGGCCTTCGTCGGGACGCTGTTCGTGATGGCCCTGCTCTTCGTGCTGGACTGCTTCAACCGCGAGGAGACCTCCAGCGCCGTGAAGCAGCGGCTCCTGCTGTCCGCGCAGTCGGACGACCTGGTGGGCGCGGAGGCCACGCTGCGCCGGGCCCTGGGTGAGCGGAATGTCATGGTGAAGAGCTGCGCGCTCGACTTCGACGGGCGGCGGCTGGAGCTGGAAGTCGAGGAGCCGGAGCCGGGCTCTCTCGCCGCGGCCCTGGGCCGCACGGAAGGGACGGCCCTGCGCGGCTTGCGGTGGACGGCGGTGAATCCGAAGAGCACACGGGAGGAGCGGGTATGAGGCGAAGCTGGGTGGCCGTGTTCGCGGCGGGGTGGTTGGTGGCGTGTGGCGGCAACAGTCTGCCCGCGGGTGACTCGCAGACTCCGCCCACGGGAGGGCTGCCGGGAGAGCCCGTGGTGCCGGGCGGCCCGGATGGCCAGGGCGACGGTGAGGAGCCCACGGGGACTCGGACGCTGTGGCCGCTGACCACGGGCAGCACCTGGGTCTATGACATCCAGGACCCCGTCGAGGGCAACTTCCAGAAGCAGGTGACGGTGGTCGGTCCCGGCGAGGTCCCCGGCCAGGCCGGCATCAGCGCCATCCAGGTGCACAGCCGCCAGGACCGCGTGCTCAACGGCGTCCTCTACGAGGAGTATTCGTGGCAGGTGGAGCTCACCAACGGGCTCGTCGTGCGCCTGCGCGAGGACGACTACCGCAATGGCCAGCAGGTCCGCTCCACCACCTGGGCTCCGGCCACGGTGAAGTCCGTGGCGCGCGTCCCGGACGCCCTGCCCTGGACGTACAAGAGCGACGTGCTCGAGCACATCGTCCTGGGCGACGGCTCCAGGGACGAGAAGGACCCGACGTACATCTGGAAGGTGCTCGAGTCCGGCGTGACGGTGACGACGCGGGCCGGCACCTTCACCAACGCCGTCAAGATTCAGCGCGACAAGGTCAACAACAACGGCGAGGTGAAGCAGGACAAGACGCGCTTCTACTGGCTCGTTCCCGGCATCGGGAAGGTGCGCGAGGAAGGTGAGCGCACGGAGGACCTGGCCTCGTACGACATCAAGCAGTGACGCCTGTCCGGAGAGGTGGCGGGCACACGGAGCCCTGCTCCGCCGCCTCCTACTCCGGGTGGGGGCAGGATGAAGGTCAGCGGTTGAACGGTTGCGCCTCTACCCCGAGCTTGTTCGGGAGGAGGCCTCATGCACCGGAAGACCCCCTTTCACCTTGCCACCCTGGCGGCCTCGCTGACGCTGCTGGCCAGCACCGCGAGCGCGGGGACGCTGTATCGGGACCCGTTCCTGCAGAAGGTGGGGCCCGACACGGCGACCGTGGCCTTCCGGCTGGCGGCCAACTGCAAGGCGGAGGTGCGCTACGGCGAGGGGGCGGCCAACCAGGCCACTGTCTCCCAGGACAGCGGGAAGGTGCACGCGGTGGTGCTGACGGGCCTCAAGCCGGGCACCGAGTACACGTACGAGGTGTCGGCCTGTGGTCTGCGCACGCCGCTCAACCGCTTCCGCACCGCGCCCGTGCCCGGGACTCGCAGCGTGCACTTCATCACGGTGGGCGACTTCGGCACGGGCGGCTCGAATCAGCGCAAGGTCGTCTCGGCCATGGTCAAACGGAACGCGGAGCTGTTCGTCGCGCTGGGGGACAACGCGTACGCCGACGGCACCGAGGCGGAGATCCAGAACAACCTCTTCGTGCCCATGGAGGCCCTGCTGGCCCAGGTGCCCTTCTTCGCGGCGCTGGGCAACCATGAGTACGTGACGAACCAGGGGCAGCCCTACCTGGACAACCTCTACCTGCCCTCCAACAACCCCGCGGGCACCGAGCGCTACTACTCGTTCGACTGGGGCCACGTGCACTTCGTGGCGCTCGACTCCAACTGCGCCGTGGGCCTGGCGTCGGCGGACCGCTGCACGCGCGACGCGCAGAAGACGTGGCTGGAGCGGGACCTCGCGGGGTCGACGCAGCCCTGGAAGATTGTCTTCTTCCACCACCCACCCTGGTCCAGCGGCGAGCACGGCTCGCAGCTCTCCATGCGCCGCCACTTCGGCCCCATCATGGAGAAGTACGGCGTGGACCTGGTGCTCACCGGGCACGACCACAACTACGAGCGCAGCAAGCCCATGAAGGGTGACGCCATCGCCGCGGCAGGCGAGCAGGGCATCCCCTACCTCGTGGTGGGCGGCGGCGGAGCGACGCTGCGGCAGCTCCCGGGCAGCAAGCCGGACTGGAGCGTCATCCGCGACAACAAGACCTACGGCTTCCTCGACGTGACGGTGGTCGACGGCACGCTCACCGCCCAGTTGATGGGCCACGACGGCTCCACCGCGGACCGCTTCACCCTCCAGAAGGAGCTGCCGCCCCAGGAGCAGCCCCCCGCGGGTGAGCTGGCGCTCGTCGTGGAGGGCGAGCGCGGCGTGGCCCCCCACCGCGCCTTCTTCCGGGCCACCCCGTCCCTGACGGACGCGACGGTGACGTGGGACTTCGGGGACGGCGGCGCGGCCGAGGGCGCGGTGGTGGAGCACGTCTTCGCCATCCCCGGGCAGTACACGGTGACGGCCACCGCCACCCAGGGCACGGCGATGCAGACGGCCACCGCGCTCGTCCAGGTGACGGCGGGGGAATTCCCTGGCGAGGCGCCGGGGACGCCGGACTCGGGCACGCCGGACTCTGGGACGACGGACCCGGGCTCGCCGGATCCCCGGCCGGGGCTGCCGGAGGACCCGGATGAGGGCCTGAGCAGCTCGAGCGGAGGCTGCGCCGCCGG
>JBKGHI010000161.1:0-19595 GCA_046520405.1 Myxococcus sp. 1LA | reverse complement strand
CGCGCTCGCGCGTCTCGGAGTCCCTGGCCGCTGCGAGACGCCGCGGGCCGTGCCGCGCTGCGCGCCTGGGCGCGACCGCAAGCACCCAAGCCCCTGTTATCGGCTCACTCCCGACGCCCAGGCGCATTGCGCCCAGCGGCCTGTGCATCGCCTCCGGGCCGGAGTTCATTCACCTCCCACGGTGAGCGCTTGGGCCCGCGCAGCGCGGCGATGTCCTCCGGGACGTATAGGCGAGTCCCGGGGGGCGGCGTGTTGCCGAAGTGCGTGAGCACATGGTTCAGCACCGCGGCCAGCTCCACGTCCTGGAGGTGGGCCATGTCGGGCATGGGAGCGCCCCAGCGAGGGCTCGTCAGTCCGTGCAGGTGCAGCTCCACCAGGTACTCGCGTCCACCCGGCGCGGCGAAGAGGCGCGCGGTGTCCGTGAGACCGGGGTACTGGTCCCAGCCCTGGCCCTCCTGGCCGTGGCAGTTCTGGCAGTTGCGCGCGTAGGCGTGTTCGCCCAGCTCTCGCCATTCGAAGTCATGGGCGGGAGCGGGCTCGTAGCGGGCCAGCGCCGAGTGCTCATCGGTGAGCACGAACTGCGCGGTGCGCATCCAGGCGAACAGCGCGGAGCCCAGGATGAGCAGCGCGGCGATGGTGTAGGTGGCGATGTTCGCCACGAGGTGTCGCATGGTGGGGAAGGCTCCGGCCTAGGCGAGGTTGAACTTCTCGAGGTGGATGCGGGCCTCGGGGACGTTCCGCTCCTGGAGGGCTTCGTGCACCGCCGCCATCATGGGCGGCGGGCCGCAGATGAAGAAGAACCGCGCGAGCTTCTCCTTCGGCAGGTGCCGGTCCAGCACCTCGCCCGTGATGTTGCCGCGCTCGCCCTTCCAGTCACCCGCGGGCTCCTTGAGGACGTAGACGCAGTGAAGGTCCATCTTCTCCTCCAGTTCGGCCAGTGCCTCGCGGAAGGCCACGCTGTCCCAATCCTTGTCGGCGTAGAAGAGCGTGACGGGCCGGGGGTCCTTCCGGTCCGCCATGGTGCGCAGGAAGGAGAGGATGGGCGTGATGCCCACGCCGCCCGCGATGAACACATAGCCAACGGCCGGATAGCGGTCGATGCTGAACGCGCCGTGGGGGCCGTCGAGGAACGCGCGTGTGCCCTGGGGCACGTCGCCAATGCGTCCGCTGAAGTCACCCAAAGCCTTGATGCCGAACTCCAGCCGGTCCGAGCGCTCGGCACTGGAGGAGAAGCTGAAGGGGTGCTCTTCCAGCGTGAAGGGCGTGCCTTCCAGTTTGAGCCACGCGAACTGGCCCGGGGCGAAGGGCATGCTGTGGTTGCCCACGGGTTCCAGTACCAGGGAGTGGGTGCCGCCGCGCTCGGGACGGACCTCCGCGACGCGCCAGTGGTAGTTGCGCTGCCACGCCGGCCGCACGACGCGCAGGTAGACGACGAGCGCCACCATGGCAGCCGACGTCACCACCCAGATGGCGTGCTTCCACGGCGTGTTGGTGTACAGGCCCGCCATGGAGACGTGGAGCTGGGCGAAGACGATGGCCGCCACGCCTAGCAGCAGATGCAAGAGGCGCCAGCGCTCATAGCTGAGCTTGAGGCGCTCGCGGAACTGCGAGGACACCACCAATGCGACGAGCGCCAGCACGCTCAACATCGCGCAGCGGCTGGCCCAGTTTCCGCCCAGGGGGTTGAGCAGCTTCAGGCGGGACGGGTTGTCGATGACGATGATGAGCGGGTGCGCCAGCACGAGGCACACGGCGACCATGGCGATTTGCCGGTGGTACTGGAGGATGATGTCGATGCCGTAGGGCGCGGTGATGCGCTTGAAGCGCGCGATGAGCACGAACTGCACGGCGATTTGCGTCAGCCCCACGAAGCCCAGCGCCACGGACAACTCGAGCCAGAAGGACCGTCCGGACGGCGCCGGAGGGATGAGCATCAGGAAGACGGGAACCAGCACGACCAGGAGGTAGAGGCTGATCCAGAAGAAGCCAGACATCACGCGGTTCATGCGGAAACTCCCATCAGGCCCAGTAGCCCGGGAGCAGGCCGCCGGGAATGTGGAAGCGGGCGTGTGTCGCACGCATTGTTCACGGTGAGACCGGAGACCTCCGCCCCTGCGACCAGGCGTGCGGGCGCCGGGGTCCCCTGGCCCCACTGGGGGTTCGTGCGCACCGTTCCGGCAGGACGCATCCGAAGGAGAGGAGATTCGACGATGGCCGAGAAGCGCACGCCGAAGTCACGTGACCCGTCCGATTCCCCGCAGCCGGACACGCGCCTCCGTGAGGCGATGAGCGACCCGGAGACGGAGCGGCGGGACGCGGAGGACCGCGAGGTGACGAACGAGGCCCACCGCTGGGGCGAGGAGGGCAACTCGCGCGAGGAGCGCGGCTACCCCCGCGAGGGCGACGCGAGCAGCGACAAGGGCAAGCCGTAGTCACGGACCGGGGGCGACCCAGGGGCCCCTTCCGGGGGGCCCGGGTGTCTGGATTAGGGTGGAGGCGTGTCCGCCTCCGTCCTGCTCCTGCTTCCCCTGCTGTGCGCCTCCGCCCCCACGCGCGTGGAGCTGGTGTTTGGTGGGGATGTGATTCCCCATGGCGAGGTGAAGGAGGTCGCGAGGCTGCACGCGCGCACCGGGGCCGCGCCGCAGGGAGGCGGCCGGGCGCCCTCGCTCAACCATGAGGGGTGGGACCATGTCTTCGGCCCCATCGCGGACGTGCTGCGGACCGCGGACGTGGGCGTGGTGAATCTGGAGACGCCCGTCACCGACAACAAGAAGGCCGTGACGCGGGAGCTGTTGTTCAACGCCCCCTCGGCCATGGTGCATGCGTTGGCCTCGGCCGGGGTGACGGTGGTGTCCACCGCCAACAACCACGCGAGGGACCAGCACCCGGCGGGCCTGCTGGAGACGCTGCGGCACCTGGACGCGGCGGGAATCCGTCACACGGGCACGGGCGCGACGCGGGAGTCCGCGTGGGAGCCAGCGTTCGTGGACGTGCGCGGCGTCAAGGTGGGGTTCCTGTCCTTCACGCGCCTGCTCAATGGCTTCAGCAACCCGAAGGACGCGCAGGCGCCGCACGTCGCGCTGGTGCCCTACTCATGGCCCGAGGCGCACCGGGGACTTTCGTCCGAGCAGGCGGTGGAGGCCGTGCGCGCGGCGGCGGCGCGATGCGACGCGCTCATCGTCCTGGTGCACTGGGGGAGGGAGTACAAGGTGGCGCCGAGGCAGGAGGACCGAGAGCTGGGCCGCGCGCTGCTGGACGCGGGGGCGCGGGCGGTCATCGGGCACCATCCGCATGTGCTCCAGCCGCTGGAGTCGTACCAGACGGTGGATGGGCGCAAGGGGCTCATCGCGTACTCGCTGGGCAACCTGGTGGCGAACCAGGACCGGTTCTACCGGCATGCGCCGGGGGTGAAGCACTCGGGGGGCGATCGGCGGGACTCGATGTTGCTGCGGCTGTCGCTGGTGCGGCCCATGCCGGGGGGGGCGGTGGCGCTGGAGGAAGTGTCGGTGTTGCCGGTGTGGATTGAGAACAACGCGGTGGGGCGGGCGCGCAAGGAGTCGCGGAACATCCAGCCGGTGCTCATCGACCGGGAGGTGGAGGCGGTGACGGAGCGGCTGGCGCTGCTGGCGGCGCGCCCGGCGCCGTTGGACAAGGAGACGCGCGCGCAGAAGGCGCTGCTGGAGCGGCGGCTGGAGGGCTCGAGACAGCGGCGCGAACGCATCCTCCGCATGCTGCCGGAAGGGTTCGCGGTGGCGTCGCCCGAGCTGCGTCAGCGCGGGCCAGAGGCCGTGCCGCCAGGGCGCTTGGCCTCACCGCCTTGACGGTAAAGGCACACGCGGGTGTGCCGGCGGCCATCCTGGCTGTGATATGTCCATGTCCTTTCACTTGAGCGGACTCCAGGGTGAGTCGGCTTCTGAGCAAGTCATGCCTGGGGTTGGGGTAGAGTGCACCCCATGCGTCAATTCGCCCTCCTCCTCCTGCCTCTGATGTTGCTGGCTTGCAAGAAGGGCTCGGAAGAGCCGGACCCGAAGGAGGCCGCGGTCCACGTCAAGATTGGCCACCACAGGAACTTCAGCCTGGGCTGCATCACGGTGGAGGCCCATGGCGGTACGGGCGAGACATTGCTCGCGGAGTTCAAGGAGCCTGCTCAGTTCGATACCAACGACCCGGTGCTGAACGTCGCCATCTTCCGCAAAGCGGACTGGGGGAGGGACGTCGAAGTCACCGTCAGGGCCTTTGAGAAGGGGTGCGCAACCGAGCAGTTGGTGGATGAGCGGACGAAGACCTTCAGCTTCGCCTCTGCCGGCCGGCAGGAGTGGTTGCTCGACAACCTGCACACCGATGACGAGGACGGTGACGGCTTCGTCTCGCAGGGCGGTCCGATGAACCGGGGGACCGACTGCGAGGACCTGCGCGCGACGGCTTTCCCTGGCGCGCCGGAACTCTGTAACGGCCTGGATGACAATTGCGACGGCCAGATGGAAACGGGGGTCGCCAACAGGGTCTGGTACCTGGACCACGACCGCGACAGCTTCGGACGCATTGGACCCGGCACGGAGGCTTGTGACCCGCCGAGTGAACTTCATGTCGAGGTGACGGGAGATTGTGACGACGAACGCGCCGACATCCATCCGAACATGGTGGAAGCGTGCAACGGCGCGGATGACAACTGTGACGGTCGCCCCGACGAGTTGTTCACCGAGGGACGAGAAGCGCTGGGAACGTCCTGCTCGGAGGCCTGCGGCGGGACGTATGCCTGCAACGCGGCGGGGACGGGCACGGAATGCAGGGGCACGGCCTTCACGCCGCTCTACGCGGACGCGGACGGCGACGGAGAGGGTGAAAGGGACAGCGAGCCGGCGGGGCAAGGGTGTTCTGGGGAGCCGCTGCCTCCGAGGATGGCGGACAACACGCTGGATTGTGATGACAAGGACAGCACCACGAACACCGGTGGTACGGAGATCTGCGACGGGCTGGACAACGACTGTGATGGCCTGGTGGACGAGGGGATTCCCTGCGGCGAGTTGAGGCGGGTCACCGATGCGGCGCTGGGGGGGCGTGATTGGACCACGGTGACCGTGCACCCGAGTGGCTACCCGGTGTGGGTGGCGGGCATGGGGAACAAGTTGGCGGTGAAGATGAACGCAACGTCACCGTTCTCGAGTTTCGACTCGAATAGAACAGGCGGATGTGGTCCTGCTAACAACGATGTGGATTGGCACTCGGCGTGGGTCAATCCCAATAACAACTATGTTGTCCTGGCTGGAGAGGATGGCTGGTTTGGTGAGCACAGTGGAGGTTCCTGCGCCACTTTCAGTCAGATCAACCTGCCTGACTCTGGTGATTACTACTCAGGCATCGTCGGAATCGGGCCTTCTAATCAGATATTCATCGTATCTACCTTGGGTCACTTGCGCGAGTGGGTACCTGGTGGTGACCGCCACGACTGGTCTGGCCGGTACTGGGGGCTTCATGCGCTTGGCCAGGATGCGCTGTATGCGGTGGGCTCGACAGGGGAGTCGCCACCGCTGACGCCGGTGGTGAATCTCTATACCCGCAACAACAATTGGAGCTCCCCGCAGTCGATGAGCCTCCAGGGAATGGAGGGTTACAACGGAGGACTGCGTGCGGTGTGGGCCGCGAACGCGGAGCTCATCTACGCGGTAGGGGACGGCGGCCTGGCGGTGAAAGGTAATGGCCAGTCCCGTGACTGGGTGCGGGTGCCTGCTCCATCGGGGCCCGTGGCGAATTACGTCAGTGTGGTCGTACCCTCCGGAACCGAGAATGCCTACGTCGTTGGCAACGAGGGCGCCGTGGGCCGACTGCACCGGCTGACCCCACACGGCTGGGCCAAGGCTCCGGCCTTCGCCTCAGGTGCTCCAGCGGCGCCCCTGCGCGACATCGCGATGAGCGCGGTGGGAGACTTCTGGATTGTTGGAGACGACGGCCACGTCTACCACTTCCCGGAGCCGTAGCCCTCAGCCCCCGCCCCGTCCCTCCGGCCCTGAGGGCGGGGCGCGGTCCTCGCGGGTCAGCTCCCGCAGGGCCACGATTTTCTCCAGCAGCGGCCCGCCGTGTTTCATCCGCGCAATCCGCTGTGAGGGATAGATGCCCCGGTGCCCCGTGAGCAGGTACGCCACCGTGGCCACAATCGCCACGTGGGGCAGCACATTCGCTCCCAACAGCTCCACGGCCATGATGGACAGCGCCAGCGGCGTGTTCGCCGCCGCGGCGAAAAGGGCCGCCATGCCCACCGCCGCGCCCAAATCCAGCGGCAGGTCCAGCAGCCTCGCCAGCACGTTGCCCAGCGCCGCGCCAATGAAGAACAGCGGCGTCACCTCTCCGCCCAGGAAGCCCGCGGCCAGCGTCACCGCGGTGAACACCAGCTTCCACGCGAACGCGGGCACCGGCAGCGCCGGGTCCTGGAAGGCCCGCAGGATGCCGGGCACGCCCAGGCCCAGGTAGTCATCCGTCCCCGCCAGCTTCCACAGCACCACCACCGCCGCGCCGCCCAGCGCCATCCGCACCGGCAGCCAGGGCACGCGATGCTCCAGCAGCTTCTTCAAGCGGTGCATCAGCTCCACGAACACCACCGCGACCGCCGCCACCGCCACCGCGAACACCAGCCACTTCGCCAGCACCACCACCGTCAATGGCAGCGCCCCGGGCGCCGGATACGGCGTGTGGTGGATGCCCAGGCTCCGCGTCACCAGGTCGCCCACCACGGAGGCCACCAGCGCGGGCAGCAGCGCCTCGTAGCCCATGCGCCCCACCACGACGACTTCCAGCCCGAACACCGCCCCCGCCACCGGCGTGCCGAACACCGAACCAAACCCACCCGCGATGCCCGCCGCCAGCAGCTCGCGCCGCGTGTCAGGCCCCACCCGGAAGCGCCGCGCCACCAGGTCCGCCAGGCTGCCGCCCATCTGCACCGCCGTGCCCTCACGGCCCGCGCTGCCGCCGAACAGGTGCGTCAGCACCGTCCCCACCAGCACCATGGGCGCCATGCGCACCGGCACCTGCGCGTCGCTCGCGTGCACCGTGTCCAACACCAGGTTGTTGCCCCCGCGGATGGGCCCGCCCCACCTCCCGTACACCGCCCCCAGCACCAGCCCCGCCACCGGCAGCGCGTACACCAACCCCGGGTGCCCTTCCCGGAAGTGCGTCGCTTCGTCCAGCAGGTACAAAAAGACCGCAGACGCCACGCCGCAGACGACACCGACCAGCCCACCCAGGAGCAGCCACTGCATCAGCGCTCTCGTGCCACGGGAAAGATTCACGTGAAACACTCCGGACCTGGGTGAAACATGATGAAACAGTGCGTCAAAGGCTTGCTCCCCGTCATTCTTACGACACCGTTTCAAACAGGGGTGAGGTCATATCAACACCAGTATTTCTGACTTAGTGCGTTATTCTTGTTTAAAGGTGATTTGCCAATCGACGCCATGTAGCCTGCGCGCTCCCCCAACAACCCCCCAGCGGGAATCCAAAGGAGCGGGGCATGTCTTTCCGTCACAACGGGATGTCTGTCGTCGCCATGTGCGCGGCCTTCACGGTCGGTGGTAGCGCGATGGCGAGCACCCTCAACCAGAACACGTCGTGGACCGTCGACCAGCCGTCGACGACGACGAAGTATCGCGTGGTGGCTTACGGCGACTCCATCTACGCCGGCTACAACGGGACCGTCTTCTTCTGGAACGTGGCCCGCCGCGCGGCGCCCGTGGTGCAGGGCGAGGACCTGGCGCGCAAGTGGAACGCTGACATCGAGGTCATCCGTCGCACCAAGTCCGGCGCGCGGGCGGACGACATCTACAACAACAAGATTGTCTCCGAGCGCTCGTACATGCAGGCGGCGAACACCCGCGTCGTCATGTTCGAGATGTGTGGCAACGACTACCTCCAGGCGCGCGATGCCTTCTCGGACCAGACGGGCACCTGTAACTACAGCGGCCTGGAGAACGCCCTGACGACCTGCACCACGTACATGGAGCGGGCCATGCAGGCCATCAACCAGTACGCGCCCGCCACCGCGACGAAGATCATCTCCAACATCTACTACCCGGGCTTTGATGCGGACAACGTGAACACCCAATGCCGGGACTCCGCCACGGGCCAGGTCGTGAACAAGCGGGACCGCTTCCTGCCGCTGCTGGCGCGCAGCAACTGGCGCGCGTGCAACCTGGCGGCGCGCTACGGCTTCAAGTGCGCGGACTCGTTCGCGGAGTACATGGCCGCGGATTATGACTCCAACGGCGATGGCCAGGTGGACTCCGCCGCCATCCGCTACATCCCGGGCGAGTCCGAGGCGGCGTACGTCCAGCGCATCTCCGTCACGCTGCGCTCCACGCTGCGCGACGCCAACACGCACTTCGTGAACTCGAGCGCCAGCTTCGACTACATCCAGTCCGACAACGTCCACCCGACCTACACGGGTGGCACCATCTCCAGCTCGGGCAGCGGCCCGGTGCCCTACACCGGCGAGAACCCGAACTGGAACCGGACGGGCCACGACCGCATGGGCACGGAGAGCGCGAAGCTCAACCCCGCTCGGCCGTAGCGGCGTCCGCGTCCACGCCTCGGGCGTGAGCGCGGTGCTGGGGCCTCCGGTTACCTTCGGGCACCGGGGGCCTTGTCGTTTCCAGCGCCGGGCGCGCCCGTCACATCATGAAGCGCGCGGCGATCAACGCGGGGATGCCTACGTAGTAGACGAGCCCGCAGCCCCACTCCGCCGCGCGCCGCACGCCGCACGCCCAGGCTGGCAGAAGCCACGCGGCCAGGAGCGACGCGCCCTCCGCGATGACGCGCCAGAAGCAGGCGTAGAGCAGCAGACACAACGAGATGGGCGCGTAGTACCGGCCGAACGAGCGCAGGTATGCACCCAAGCCGTACATCTTGTACTCGGCCAGCGGGCCTCCAAACGAGATGACCTGGTACGAGTAGAAGAGGATGGCCGTGGGCACGAGCGGGAAGAGCACGAACTTCACCGCCAGGTGGTACCAGCGCCGGCGCCACAGGGCATGGCGTGCCTGGGCGTAACGCACCAGCGCGTGGGATTGCGCGGCGTTGGATGCGCCGTGCTGGCCCAGCGCGCTCAGCAGGGGCACCGCGTCCTCCACCTCCAGCGCGTGGCTGAAAGCGCGGCCGGATTGCATCCGCAGCGCCAGTCCGGGGCCCGGGAGCGGCAGCCGCCAGGGCCGCACCTCGGCCACGGCCTCGAAGGGAATCTCCATCCGGGCGCCGCCGCGCAGCGTCAGGGTCCACTGGTGGGTGTCCATGTCCACGGTGGCCCGGCGGCTGCGGCGCAGCGCGGAGACGAACGCGAGCGGAAGAATGACTCGCAGCACCAGCCCGACGGCGATGGGCACGGGCTGCATCCGCTGGGTCCCTTCGAACATGTCCGTCCAGAGCTGCGTGGCGAAGTGGAGCAGGGCCCCCAGCACGGCGAGCTGCGTCACCACCGCGAGCCCTCGCAGCCCGGGTGTCCAGGCGTGCACGACGAAGCGAGCGGGCTCGGGCGTGGTGGCGGGCGGTGGCGTGCCGCCGGAGGCGTCGGTGACGAGCATGGACGAGGAGCTCATGAGGGTGAGCGGGAGGTGCTGTGTTTGCCTCGGGGGGAGTGGCTCCGTAGCATACGCAGCCCGGAGGTCTTCGCGCGAACATGAGGCCGCAGTCCCCAGTACCGGAGCGTCGCGTTGACAGCGACGGCGTCACGCACGTCACGCCTGCTCGCACGGGCAAAGGCCTGGGTGTGTGGCTCGTGGTTGGCGCGTGTGTCTTCACGCTCGCGTGCATTGGCTTGAGCGTCTGGTGGGGTTCGTCAGACATCGAGGTGGAAGCGCCGCCGCCGCTCGCGGAGGCGCCGCTGCCATCCCGCCTCCGACGCCGAGGTGCGTGCCCGCGCGCCTCGGCCACGTCCCGCCGCGGCCCCAGCACCGCGGCCTGCCGCGGAACCCACGCCCGAGCTGGCCACCGACACCGACGTCCAGGAGCCCGACATGGAATCCCAAGCGACGGGCCTCCAGCTCTTCCGGCCTGGGACCAAGCCCATCAAGCGAGGACTCATCGTCCCCGACGACTTCGAGCTGCCGCCCGGATACGTGCGCCATTTCCAGTACACGGACTCGGGTGAGCTCGTGGCGGCCGTGTTGACCTTCCATCCCGACCACCAGCCCACGGATGCGAACGGGAATCCTGTTCCCATGCCTCCCGACCGGCTGGTGCCCGAGGAGCTGGCCCCGCCAGGAATGCCCATCCAGCGGCTGGAGCTGCCCGAGGGCGCGGAGCTCGCGGCGCCCTCGCGTGATTGAGGGACAGGTGCACGGGGTGCGCGGCTGGCACCTGGGCACGGCGCTGCTGGGCGTCGTCGGAACCACGGTCCTGTTCGCGCTGTTCGCCCGGTTGGAGGCGCAATGGCTGGCGCTCGGCTGGGTGGCCATGGTGCCCTGGCTCGCGGCGCTGGACCGGGCCCGCTCGGCGCGCGAGGCGCTGGGCCTGGGCATGCTGCTCAGCGTGACGTTCACCGCCGCTGTCTTTCATTGGTTCCCGGGCGCGCTCCAGGCGTACTCCCGTGCGCCGACGTGGGTGGGCTGGGCGTTGTTCCTGCTGGTGGCGCCGGTGCTTCAGCTCCAGTTCCCCGCCGCCGCGCTGGCCCGGTACGCGGCGCGGCGTCTGGCGGGGCACGGGTGCACATGGCTGCCGCCGCTCGTGGGGCCGCTCGCGTACGTGGGCGTGGAGGGCATCACGCCGAAGCTGTTCGCGGACACGCTGGGGCATGGCCTCTATTCGTCCGAATGGCAGCGGCAGGGCGCGGACATCGCGGGGGCTCCGGGGCTCACGCTGGTGCTGCTGCTGGGCAATGAGTGCGTGCTCGCGGCGCTGCGCGCGTGGCGAGGGCAGGGCGCGCGGCATGCGTGGTGGCCCTCGGTGGGCCTGATGACGCTGGTGCTCGGGCTGACGGGGTACGGGGCCCTGCGGCATGCCCAGGCGCGCGCGGCGACACGGGCTGACGGTGGGCTGGTGGTGGGGGCGGTGCAGGCGAACATCACCCGCTACGAGAAGCTGCGGGCGGAGATGGGCGGCTTCAACGTCGTGCGGAAGGTGCTCGACACGCACTACGAGATGTCGGACGCGCTGCTGCGCGGCGGGCCTCTGGACCTGTTGGTGTGGCCAGAGACGATGTACCCGCTGGCCTTTGGAACACCTCGCAGCGAGCTGGACGCGAAGCTGGACGCGGAGATCGCCGACTACGTCTCCGAGCGCGGCGTGCCGCTCGTGTTCGGCACCTACGAACGGGAGGGCGAGCGTGAGTTCAACGCGGCCATGTTCCTGGGAGCGCCGTCACCCGGCAGCTCGCTCGAGCGCACCGCGTACCGCAAGACGATGCTCTTCCCGCTGACGGAGTGGGTGCCGGACGCCATCGACACTCCCACGCTTCGCGAATGGTTGCCCTGGACGGGACGCTGGAAGCGCGGGCCCGGGCCTCTCGCGGTGAACGTCAAGCTGCGCGACGGGCGGCAGCTCCGGGTGGCGCCGCTCATCTGCTACGAGACGATTTTCCCCGCGTATGTCGCGGAGGGCGTGCGGCAGGGCGCGGAGCTGCTGCTCACGCTGTCCAATGACTCGTGGTTCATGGGCACGCCCGCGCCCCGGTTGCACCTGATGCACGCGGCCTTCCGCAGCATCGAGACGCGGCGGCCGCAGGTCCGGGTGACGAACTCGGGCGTGTCCGCGCTCATCGACACGACGGGCGCCGTGGTGGCCGAGGTGGATGACGACCAGCGCGCTGGCCTCACCATGCGTGTGCCTGGAACGGCCTCACTGCCCACGCTCGCCCTGGCGTGGGGAGACTGGTTGAGTCCCCTGGCATTGGTGGGCGCGGTGGTGCTGCTCGCGGGCGCGGTGCTGGTTCGGCGGAGGGACCGGCCCTGATGCGCTTCAGGATGGCGGTGCGATGGGCGGACTGCCAGCCGCCACGCTTCACGTAAAGCTCGCGACAGGGTGCTGCTACCGCGTGAGCGGTTGGATGAAGGTCAGCCGCGGCTCACCCAGCCGTGCGCGCCACTTGGGTGGCTGCGCGGTGGTGGGCGCGTCAAACCCCTCGTTCTACGCGAGCCGCGCACCGCGCATGGCGCGCACCGAGCGCGTGAGGCTTTCGACGGAGACCGGATGTCCGCGCGGGCCAACCGCTCGGCGAGCACCGTCATGGATGCGTCATCGCCGAGCGTCATGAGTTCGCGGCAGGCAGGGTCGTTCGCCAGCCACGCGAGCGCCTCACGGGGTGCGAGTCCCTTGCTTCCGCGCAACCGATTCTCAACCTCGGGCCGCAGCGCTGAGCGCCCTGCATTCGCGAGCGTCATCGCCCGCTCAGGGTCGAGGTTGCCGTGTTCCTCGAAAGCATCGGGCTCGAACAGCTCCTTGAAGGTCGCGTGGTCGTGGATGTCCGGTTGGAATTCGCGCCAACCCGTCGACCCACACACCAGCGTTCGCCGGAGCCGGTCCGCATCGATGCTCGTGTTGCCGTCGAGCAACACGAGCCCGGCTTCGCACGAGCGCGCCCACAGCACCGCGCCACCGTCGCCCCACGTTCCGCTCACGACGCCAAGCCCGCCGCCGACGACCAGGTCACCCTCGATTCCGACACGCGCGCTGGAGGCGAAGCGCACGTTCCTCGCGCGCACGTCGCCAGTCACAATCAGCGTGCTCACCAGGTAATCGTCGGTCCTGCACACCAGGTCGCCGCTCGTCTCGAGGTCGCCGTCGACGATGACAGCCCAGGGGCCGGGCCCACTCTTGAGCGTGTCGTCGAAACGCAGGCTCGCGTTGACGATGCGGGGCACGACGATGCCGTTGGTCTCAGGGTCGTTGAGTGGCTCGGTCTCGAGGAACGATGCGAGCCAGCTCGCCCCCGCGAAGCGCCTGGCGATCTCCGCGAAAGTCGTCTCTTCACCCAGCGCGTCGACTTGAATCATCGCGAGCACGCCAGGGCAGGCAGCTCTGGAGCCGCAACGCTCGCTGCTACGTCACAGCCGCCCGGCCTTGAGTTCATCCACAATGTGCGCGCTGGCCCGCACGGCGATGGCCATCATCGTCAGCGTGGGGTTCTGCGGGCCCTGGGATGGGAAGCAGGCGCCGTCGTGGATGAAGAGGTTGGGCACGTCCCAGCTCTGGTTGTGGGCGTTGAGCACCGACGTCTTCGGGTCCGTGCCCATGCGCGCCGTGCCCACCTCGTGGATGGCCATGCCGGGCGTGGACAGCGTGGCGTTCATCTTCTCCACGGTGAAGCCGGCCGCCTCCATCATCTCCTTGCAGGCCGCCACCGCGTCCTCGGCCATCTTCAGCTCGTTGGGCGAATGACGGCATTCGATGTGCGGCACGGGGATGCCCCAGCGGTCCTTCACCGTCGGGCTGAGCGTCACGCGGTTCTCCGCGTGCGGCACCATCTCCCCGAAGGGCACGAAGTGGCAGTTGTCGCCGAAGGTGAAGACCTGCACACCGTAGCCCCGCGCGAAGTCCTGCTCCTTCGAGGTGACGTTGCGGAACTGGGGGATGTACGCCCAGCTCTGCTCCGGCCGCTGCGCTTCGGGCGGCAGGTTCATCTTCGCCTCGATGCCCAGCAGGTACGTGTGGTCCATCAGGTTGCGGCCGAGCTGCCCCGACGAATTCGCCAGCCCGTCCGGGAACGCGCTGCTCCGCGAGTGCAGCAGCAGGCGCGTGGACTCGATGGCCCCCGCCGCCAGCACCACCACCCGCCCGTGGGCCTCGTAGGACTTGCCCGACTTCGCGTCCAGGTAGTGAACACCCGTGGCGCGCCCCGTCGCCGCGTCGTACAGCACCTGGTCCACCACCGCGTGGGTGCGCAGCGTGAGCCGGCCCGTCTTCCGCGCGGCGGGCATCGTCACCGGTGCGCCCGCGGTGCGGCGGGAGATGACGCGGCGCTCGGGCCAGCGGCGCTCCACGTGCTCCTTCAACCGCTGCTCGGCGGGCGTCATGGTGATGCCGCCCGCGAAGACGGAGTCGGGCAGCATGTCCAGGCCATCCGCGTTGCCGTGGATGCCCATCCACCGCTCCACCGTCTCGTAGTGCGGCGCCAGGTCCGCCAGCGTCAGCGGCCAGTCCGGCCCCTGTCCGTCCTGCGAGCCCGCTTTGAAGTTGAAGTCAGACAGCCGGTAGAACTGGCGCCCGTGGGCCTTCACCGACGTGCGCCCGCCCACCTGCCGCGCGCGAATCCACGTGAAGGGCTGGTCCTCCGGCGTGGTGTAGGGGTTGTCCACGTCGTCGACGAAGGCGTGCGGGTGGAAGGGCCACGCGAAGGTGGTGCTCTGCACCGACTGGCGCACCTTGCGCGGGTCGTCCGTCTCCGCCAGGTATCCGAAGGACTGACGCAGGCGGTGGAGCATGAACAGCATCTTGTCCGCGCCCATGCCTCGGCCCGCTTCGAGCACCAGCACGCGCAAGCCCGCTTCCGTCAGCTGCTTGGCCGTCCAACCCCCACAGGCGCCACCGCCCACCACCACCACGTCGAACATCGTCCTGGATGTGCCCACAGCTTCCCTGGCGCGGCAGTGCCGTCTTTGATGGCACTGTGAGTTGTCTACATGGAGTGTAAGCTGCCCGGTACGTGGCGGATCAACGTGGGTCCCGTCTGCACGCCTGGGGTTCAAACACCCCAGCTCTTCCTGATGAGGTCCAACGGGCATGAAGTGGCGGTGGCTGCTGGGTGGTGCGCTCGCGCTGGGGCTGCTGGCCGCGCTGGCTGTGTTCGGTAGGGCGCTGCGCCATTCCGAGGCCTACTTCCACTATCCCCGTCCCAAGGCCGAGCGCCCCGCTGACTTCGCCGAGGCGAAGGACGTGTCGCTCCAGACGTCCGACGGCCTGACGCTGCGGGGTTGGTACGTGCCGTCCCGCAACCGCGCCGCGGTGGTGCTGGCGCATGGCCTGTCGCAGACGCGCGCGGACCTGCTGCCCGAGGCGCAAATCCTGCGCGCCGCGGGTTACGGCGTGCTGCTCTTCGACCTGCGCGCCCACGGCGAGAGCGAGGGCGAGTTCTCCACCTGGGGAGATTTGGAGCGCCGCGACGTGCGGGCCGCGCTGGACTTCGTGCGCGCCCAGCCGGACGTGGACCCGGCGCGGGTAGGGGCGCTCGGCTTCTCGATTGGCTCCGCGGCGGTGGCGGAGGTGGCGGCGGCGGACGCCTCGGTGCGCGCGGTGGTGCTGCTGTCTCCGTTCAACACGCTGTGGCTGGCCGCCGCGTATGACTTCCGCCGCTTCGGCTTCGTGTCGCAGTCCGGCGCGCTGGTGCCCTTCTGGCGGCGCGGCATCGCACTGGAGGAGGTGCGCACCATCGACGCGGTGGAGCGCATCCGTCCCCGGCCGCTGCTCATCGTCATGGGCACGGAGGAGTCCGGGCAGCCGCTGGCCGACGCGTTGTTCGCCAAGGTGCGCGAGTACGCCCAGACGTGGCGCATCCAGGGCGCCGGGCATGGGAACTTCAGCGCGACCGAGCCGGAGGCGTACCCCCGGCGGCTGAAGGGCTTCCTGGACGCGGCGCTGCTGGCGCGCTGAGCGTCACTCCGCCTGGGGCGCGGCGCTCGCCGTGGACTCCAGCGCCGCGAGCTGCGCCAGGAAGGCGCGGCCCTTGGCCGGGTCCGTCATGTGGATGAAGGCGGCCATGCCCTTGAGCTGCTCCAGCGACTCGCCTTCACGGCCCGGCTTGCCCTTCTTCCGGTTGTGGATGGCGGCGCGGAGCTGGCGCACCACGTCGCGCGGGACTCGGGCCGCGGGCGCGTCCTTGCCCGCCGCGTTCACCACCAGCCCCGTCACCCGCTGCCGCGTGCCCTTGCGCGCCACGCGCGTCTTGTCCGGGTGCACGCGGAAGCCCTCCGCCTCCACCACTTCCTGCACGCGCGACAGCAGCACCGCCACGGGGGGGCGCTGCGTCCGCCGCGCCTTGGGCTGCTTCGCCTTCGTCCAGGAGAACGTCAGGTCGTCCGCGTAGCGCGTGTACGTGAAGCCCAGCCGCTTCGCGAGCGCGGACAGCCGCTTGTCCAGCTTCAGGCACAGCGCGTTGGTGATGGCAGGCGACGTGGGCGCGCCCTGGGGCAGCGCGCGCGGGCCCTTGGCCACGTGCAGCAGCTTGCCCCGGAACTGCACCGCCTCACGCGGCGCCTCCGTGGAGAGCAGCGACAGCAGCGTGGCCGTGCCTTCCGGCAGGCCGCCCTTGCGCAACAGGCCCTTCACGCGGCGCCAGGTGACGGAGGGGAAGAAGTCCTTGAGGTCCACCTTCACCACCACGTCCGCGCCCTGGTGGGCCAGCGCGTTGGTGAGGATGGAGCGACCCGCCACGAAGCCGTGCGCCGCGCCGTGCACCGGCAGCCGCTCCACGACGTTGGACAGCACCCAGCGCTGCGCTTCCTTCAGCTCCGGCTTGGGGGACGTAATCGTCCGCTTGCCGCCGTCCCGCTTCGGAATCGTCCAGCTCACGTAGTGCGTGGCCGTGTCCACCTCGCGGTGGAAGGCGAACCAGCGCAGCCTGGCCACGCTCAGCCCCAGCGCCTTGGCCAGCGCCTCCGCGGAGTCCAGCTCCGTCAGGCCGTTGGCCCGGGCGCGCTCCTCGCGGTGGGGGATGTCGAACGCGTCCGCCGGGCGGTCCTCCACCCAGTGCACGCCCGCGCCCAGGTGTCCCACGTGCGTGGCTTGCCACGCCTCGTAGGCCTGACGCTTCAGCGCGCGGCGCTCGGTGGCCTCGGCCTTCTTCTTCTCCTTCCAGGCCTTCTTGTCCTTCTCGGAGGCGCTGGAGAAGTCCAGGTCCTCCACCGCGAGGCCCTTGGAGACGAGCTGCGCCTGCACCCAGTCGTCGGCGCCGCCTGCTTCGTCGATGGCCTTCGCCCGGACGAGCAGCGCTTCGTGTGCGAGCCGGCGGGCTTCACGCTTCGCGGCGGCGTCCGGAGCCGGCGCGGTGGGTTCGGGCGTGGGCACGGCCTGCGGCGAAGCTGCGGGGACGAACGGGTCCAGCCTGGCGGTCATGTCTGCACCTTGGACGAGCGCGGCGATGGATGACGGGACATGGCGCGAGCAGTCGAGGGAGGCCTGGAAAAGCACCACCATCTCACCTGGGGCACGGTAGCCTCACCGGCTCTCCCCTCCTAGCACTACGGCCGGGGTGGGTAAACGGCGGTCGCGTCGTTGGCTCCGCTACCCACCCTGGCCGTAGTGCCTAGGAGGGAGAGAGCCAAGAACAGGCTACCTTGCGGAGAGTGTCCTGCATTTCAACCGGAGCGGCGCAACGCCGCTCCCGCGCTCGAGGCGCTCAGGCTGATGCACTCCGGACCTCTCTCGGCTGCTCGCGCGTGAAGCGCATGTCGTCGTCTCTACGTCGCACCAATCCTGCCGGCCGCTCGCGGCGGCCGGGCCGTGGTTATGTGTTTACACCAATGCCGAGGCTGCGTCGATGTAGCCGTCAGCCGCCAACTTCTCCAGGCGCGCGAAGTACGCTCCGCGCGCTTCGGCATCCGAGTCGAACCAGAGGCGCTGGTGACGCGGCGAGCCCGTGCGCGGGCCCCACTCCACCGCCACCACCTGGCCGTCCAGGGAGACCCGGTACACCGTCTCCAGGCCGCTCTCCGCGTCCCGGCGCACGTAGGAGCGCGTCTCCGCGCGGATGAGCTTGCGGCCCTCGGGCGTCTGCCGCAGCGCTTCTTCCTCCGCGCGGCGGCGCGCGTAGGCCAGGCGCAGCGCCAGCAGGTGCTCGCAGGGGCCTTCACGCAGGCCGGAGCGGCGGTGATGCGGGCAGCCGCAGCTCGCGTCCTTCACGCGGCCTTCCAAGTCCAACGTGAAGCTGGGGAAGAAGCTGCGCAGCGCCTCGCGGTCCACCACCTCGCCGTGGATGCGGATGCCCTCGCCCACCACGTCGTGCACCTTGGTCAGCTTCACCTCGCCCGCGCCCGGAGCGCCGTCGCCGCCCAGCAGGCGGTGCGCGCGTGCCTCCAGCTCGCTGCCGTAGCGGATGACGGCGGCGTCCACCGGCGTGGGCATCAGCTCGCGCGGGCGGTACTGGCCGCGCGCCACGTCGAAGAGGATGCGCCCGCGCAGGCACTCCAGTTGGAGCGCCGCGCGCACGGAGTCCTTGGGCGCGCCCGCGCTGGCGGCGAGCGTGTCGAAGGGCAGGGGGCCTTCAGTGCGCAGCCGGTTGCGGAGCTGCTCCGCCAGGCCGTCCGGCACCGCGCGGGGCATCAGCACGTCGAAGGCCGCGGCGGAGGACCAGCCGCTCTCCGTCCAGCCCGTGAGGCCCAGCGTCAGCGTGGCCGCGCCCATGTCGATGACCCAGAACACCGGCAGGCCGGGGCCCATGAGCTGCACCTTCACCGACTTCGCGTGGGGCAGCAGCCGCGCGAGCGCCGCCAGCCGCTGACGGCCGAAGGTGCGCACCACCGCGGGCGCGGTGCCGTTGTACGTGCCGCCGTGGCACTCCAGCACCAGCTCCCACGGCTCCAGCACCAGCCGGGGCGGGGCGCCGGGCACCAGCTCGAAGCGCAGCGCGCGCGGGGCCTTCTTCGCCTTGCGCGCGCGCAGGGCGAAGAGGAGGTTGTAGAGGTCGATGGGCGCCAGCTCGCAGGTGCTCGCGGGCAGCGTGGCGGCGGACTGCACCTGGAGGAAGCCGCGCAGCCAGGCGTGCGGCACCTCCACGTTGCGCGGGGCCCGGGCCGGCTGCGTGTCCGGCCTGGCCAGCGCGACGTGCGCCTCCAGGGAGACGGGCACGTAGGTGCGCAGCCGGTCCACGCGGGCAGGAAGCTCCGGCGGCACGTCCAGGAAGGTGGAGCCGTGCGCGGCCTCGCGGCCCTCGAAGAGGCGGTTGTCGAAGGACAGCCGCGCGTAGGCGCTCTCGTCGCGGGAGAAGACCTCCAGGGACACGCTGTCCGGGTCCACCGTGAGCACGGGGTCCAGCACCGCGTCCTGCTTCTTCTCGCCGTCCAGCGCGTTGTCCAGGAACGCCTTCTGCGCCTCCCAGATGAGCGCGCTGGCCCGCTTGCCCTGCTTCATCAGGTAGGCCAGGTACGCGGTGCGGTCCTTGCCCCGGTAGCGCAAGTCACTGGCGAGGATGCCGAAGGTGGCGGCCAGCGCGTCGCGGAAGAGGGCGGGCGTCGGTGACGCGGCCGCTCACGCCCACGGTGCCGCGCGAGCCCTCCAGGGCCAGGCGGATGCGCGAGCCGTCCGCGCCGGACTCGACGTCGCTCGCGGTGGCGTAGCGCAGCTCGACGGGGTGTCGGGTGGCGGTCGTCACGACGGGTTCCCTTCCTTCCGGTTCCGGGCGCGCTCGGCGGCCCGGCGTGCACGTTTGTGGGCGCGCCACGCGGCCTTGCGCAGCTCCACGGTTTGCGACTTGTCGAAGGCGGACTCGTGCAGCAGCTTCGCCGCGTCGTCTCCGCCCAGCCGGCCCAGCGCGGCCCATGCATCCTGCCGCGTCTCCGGCTTCGCGTCGCTGGCCAGGGACTTCAGCGGCTCCAGCGCGCGGGCGCCCAGCAGCGTGGGCACCGACAGCCGGCGGCCCTCGGAGGTGGCCAGCAGCTCCCGCGACGTGTGGGCGCCCATGGGACCGAAGG
>JBKGHI010000160.1:0-19683 GCA_046520405.1 Myxococcus sp. 1LA | reverse complement strand
GCGCGCCGCGGTGGCCGGACGACCCGGGCCACGACGACCGGCCTTGGCGGCCGCCGGAATCTGGGCACCGAACAGGGGCCCGACGACCTCGGCCAGCGGGGCCAGGCGCTCGGCCACGTTGCGGAGCGCGTCCAGATCCGCCGTGCCCTCCTCCAGCCGCGCGACCACGTCACGCAGCGGCTTGAGCTGGACCTCGATTTCATTGCGGATCATGTCGCGAAACGCTTTATCCACGGACATTCGTTGAATCCTCACCTGGGGAACGACAGGAGTAATGCAGTACTAGGGGGGGCTGATGCTCGATGCTTGTGATGCTGCCCATACCCTTACCTTCCAAAAAAGGTTTTGTCTAAAGGAAGAGATAAAAGTTGTGACTGAGCAACGGACCATTCGCCCCGTTGTCGCAGGTCTCACCTGTTTCCCGGCGGCCTAACCGTCCCAGGATAGAGACTCCAGCAGGGGGGCCTCCCCACTCACCTGGAACACCTGGGGCCTTGAGAGCAGCTCCTCCCGAGTGGCCGATAAATCACGACGCAGGTCGTCCAGCGACAGGGAATCCAGGGCAATCATGAGCTGGGGCAGCCGTGCATTCTCCTCTTCTTGGAAATGCGCCACCGCCAGGTCTTCCAGTGTCAACAGACGCGCCTGCCACTCAGGGTGGCCCGCGGGCAGCTCTTCCAGCTCAGCCATCAGCTCCCGCATGGTGAGATGGTCTTCCGTCTGCTCTCGGCAACGCTCGCGGCCCTCCACCCGCGCCATCACCGGGTAGAGGCAACGCTCCTCCAGTCGGGAGTGAAGCCTCAGCAATGCCAGCAGCTCCGCCGTCAGCCCTCGCAGCTCCTCGGGTTCCACACCCGATACCAGACGCTCGAGACGCTCCTCCAGTTCCCGGTGCTGGTCGATGAGGATGTCGAACGGGCTGCCCATGCAGGAATGTTCGGCATGCACCAGGAAGCAGACAACCTGAGTATGCCTGCAGGCAGGCATTAATCAAACTCCTGCCAGGGTCGTCCCGTGGGGGATGTTGCATCCTGTGCGCCTGGTTGCCCGCCAGCCAGGAACCCGGGGCCGGCTGCTGGGGGAAGCCCGCATCCCCATGTTTTTCCACCATGGAAGCCCCGCTCGCCAGCCTGCGCCGGGCCGTGTTCCGCCTCGCCGAGCAGGGCGCGGCGCTGTCGGCGCTGTACCACCGGGCGCGGCTGGTGGGCGCCGAGCACCTGCCAGTGAAAGGCCCGGTGCTGCTGGTGGGCAACCATGGCGTCTGGGGTTACGAGACGCCTGCCTTCTTTCATCTGATCCACCGGAGCACCGGCCGCTATCCATTGGGCCTGGCGGAGCGGGGGTTCTTCCGCATTCCGTTGATCCGCACGGTGTTGCCCTGGCTGGGCGGCGTGGAGGGGACGCGGGAGAACGCCATGACGGCGCTGCGGGCGGGGGCGCTGGTCGTCTGCTATCCGGGCGGTGCGTGGGAGACCTTCAAACGCAGCCACGGCCGGTACCGGCTGCGCTGGGAGCAGGCCCTGGGCTTCGCGCGGCTGGCGGCTCGCGCGGGCGTCCCCGTGGTGCCCTTCGCCGGGTTGGGGGTGGATGACACCTTCCGGTGGCCCCCGGGCGAGGAGCGCCTGTGTGTGCGCCTGACGAACGATGACAAATATCGGATGCCGTTGATGATGGGCATGGGCCCCTCCCCTGGCCCGTGCGGCTTACCTTCGCCCTGGGCAGGCCCCACGCACCGCCGCCCCCGGATGCCAGTGAATCCAGCCTCCGGACCTTCCGGGACGGCGTGGCCGCCAGCGTGAAACGGCTGCTGACGAGGCACACCCATGCTTGAAGCCCTGACACCGCGCCCGGGGGCCCACCCCCACGGTCCGCCGCGGGTCCCAGACGTGGAAGACATCCAGGAGGGCTATGCCCACCTGCGCTGTGAACCGCGCCCCGTGCGAGGCACACCGGTACGCCTGTTCACCTTTCCAGACGGCAACACGGACGAGACACGCACCGTGGTGTGTCTTCCGGGACTGGGGGCCAGTGGCCGCTCCTTCGCGCCCATGGAGCCATTGGCGGACACCTTGAGGCTGCTGCTCTGGACGCCGCCCCTGCGCACCCCCGCCACCCACACCCCGCTGTTGTGGAACCTGGCGGTGCTGGACCACGCGGAGTCCCTGCTGCCGGGCCGCTTCGCCTTGCTGGGCTCCTCCTATGGGAGCCTGCTGTCCATGGCCTACGCGCTGGCCCACCCGGAGCGGGTGAAGGCACTGGTGCTGGTGTCGCCGGTGGCCAGCGTGCACCGCATCCGCCGGCTGGCGCTGACGCTGTCCACCCTGGTGCGCGCGCCCCGGCCCCTGGCCTACCTGCTGGCCCCCACCGTGGCCCAGGTGCTGGGCGGCCGCCGGTTGCCCCCCGAGGGCCGGGCCGAAATCGTGCGTGAGGCCCGGCGGCTGTCCCCGGTGGAGCTGCTGCGCCGGCTCCGGGACATTTTGGCGACCAACCTGATGCCCCGGCTCCACGAGCTGCGGGTGCCCACGCTCATCATCCAGGGCGGCCAGGACTTGCTGGTGCCGCCCCGCGCCGCCCGCGACGTGGCCGGCCACATCCCCGGAGCCCGGCTGGCCCTCATCCGGGGCGCCAGCCACCTGCCCTACATGAGCCACCCCGACGCCTTCAACACGCTGGCCGGGGACTTCCTCCGGCAGCACCTGGACTGACCCGCCACCGCTGCCCACACACGCCATGACCACCGACGCCACCCACCTGTCCCGCTCCGCCCTGCTGTTCCTGGCCCGCAAGCCCGGCTTGGAAGAGGTCGCCATGCGCCTGCGCCCCTTCCGGCGGCTGGCGTCGCGCTTCATCGCCGGTGAGACGCTGGAGGAGGCGGTGGACGCCGTGAAGGCGCTGTCCGCGCGGGGGCTCATGGCCTCGTTCGACCACCTCAACGAAGCCGTCCAGACGCCGGAGGAGACGCGGGAGGAGGTGCGCCAGTACCAGCGGCTGCTGGCCCGCATCGACCTGGTGGGTGTGCGGGCCAACGTGTCGCTGAAGCTCACCCAATGCGGGCTGCTCTTCGATGAAGCCCTGGCCCTGGAGAACGCGCGCACGGTGGTGGCCGAGGCGGCGGCTCGCGACTCCTTCGTGCGCATCGACATGGAGCACAGCGCGGTGACGCAGGTGACGCTGGACATCGTGCGCCAGCTCCGCGCGGAGTTCGGCGAGCCCCATGTCGGCGCCGTGTTGCAAAGCGCCCTGCGCCGCACGGAGCAGGATGCCAGGGACTTGTGCGCGGAGCGCATCCGCATCCGTCTGTGCAAGGGCGCCTATCTGGAGAAGCCCGACGTGGCCTTTCCAGACAAGCGCGACGTGGATGCCAGCTACGTGCGCACCATGCGCGTGCTGCTCGACAGCGGCGTGTATCACGGCATCGCCACCCACGATGAACGGATGATTGAAGCGACACTGGACTACGCGGCGAAGCGAGGCGTGCCGCGCGGCGCCTTCGAGTTCCAGATGCTCTACGGCATCCGCAGGGACTTGCAGGAACGACTCGTGAGGGAGGGTCACCCGGTGCGCATCTACGTGCCGTACGGACGGCACTGGTACCCGTACTTCATGCGCCGGCTGGCCGAGCGCCCCGCCAATCTCACGTTCCTCCTTCGCAACCTGGTACGTGGGTAGGGACCGGTGCGCGGGCGCCCCGAGGCCGCCGCGGGCCTGGCACGTGCGGGCCGCGGCGTGAAACACGGGATGAAACACCAGACCGCGCGCGCCTTCGGACCCTGGCGCGTGGCGCCAACGCCAATCGCGAACGGACCGGCGCACATGGACAGCCAAGCCCGTGCAGCCTGGCGCCCACAGCGGATTGCCCGTAGCGGCATTCCCTGCTCAAGGCGGGATGTCTCGTCGCATGGCGCCGTTGCATCGCCAGCGTGCGGCAGCCCCCTCCGCCGCCGCGCACGGGGCCCCTGGATGGCCCGCACGTCCGGGTGCCCTTGGAGGAACACGCCACGGGAAGCATCCCTAGCTTTCCCCGCATGGCGCTGCCCATCGAAGCCCATGCCCTCATTGGAGACACGCACAGCGCCGCGTTGGTGGCCAATGACGGCGCCATCGACTGGCTGTGCTGGCCCCGCTTCGATTCGGATGCGTGCTTCGCGGCGCTGCTCGGCGGGCCGCGGCACGGCTTCTGGCGCATCGCCCCCGCGGTGCCCGTGCGGGGTGTGCACCGCCGCTACGCGCGCGACACGCTGGTGCTGGAGACGGAGTTCCACACCGCGGAAGGCGTCGTGCGGCTGTGTGACTTCATGCCGCTGCGCGAGGACACGCCCCACTTGATTCGCATCGTGGAGGCGCGCTCCGGGCGGGTGCCGCTGCGCATGGAGTTCGCGCCCTGCTTCGGCTACGGCGACCGCACGCCCTGGGCCCGGCTGATTCCGAGAGGCGTCAGCACCAAGGCCGGACCGGACGCGCTCTACCTGTCCACGGCGCTGCCGCTGCGGCTGGAGCACAGCCACGCGCTCGCGGACTTCCACGTGCCCGCGGGGCAGCGCCTGGCCTTCGTCCTGTCCTGGCATCCCTCCCACCTTCCGCCGCCGCGACAGCCGCCGGACCCGTTTCTCACGCGCGAGGACACGGAGCGGTGGTGGCGAGCCTGGACCCACCGCTGCGTCCACGAGAGTCCCTGGCGCGCGCAGGTGACGCGCTCGCTCATCACGCTCAAGGCGCTCACCTACTCCCCTACCGGCGGCGTGGTCGCCGCGCCCACCACGTCCCTGCCGGAGCGGATGGGGGGCGTGCGCAACTGGGACTACCGCTTCTGCTGGCTGCGCGATGCCACCCTCACCCTGCTGACGCTGCTGAACGCGGGCTACACCCAGGAGGCCCAGGCCTGGCGGGACTGGCTGCTGCGCGCGGTGGCCGGAGAGCCCGACGAGCTGCAAATCCTCTACGGCGTGGCGGGCGAGCGCCGCGTCACCGAGCTGGAGCTGCCCTGGCTGCCCGGCTACGCGGGCTCGCGCCCGGTGCGCATCGGCAACGCCGCCGTGGGCCAGCTCCAACTGGACGTCTTCGGTGAAATCGCCGACTGCCTCTACCACGCGCTCCGCCACGGCGTCTGTTCGGACGCCGAGGCCTGGGACGTGAGCGTCCACCTGCTGCGCTTCGTGGAACGCAACTGGGACCAGCCCGACGAGGGCATCTGGGAGGTGCGCGGCGGGCGCCAGCACTTCACCCACTCCAAGGTCATGGCGTGGGTGGCCATGGACCGGATGGTGAAGACGGCGCACCTGCGCGGCATGCGCGGCGCGCAGGTGGAGCGCTGGGTGGCGCTGCGGGAGCAGATGCACGCGGAAATCTGCGCGCGGGGCTACGACGCGCGCCGCAACACCTTCACCCAGGCCTTCGGCGGCGAGGCGCTGGACGCCAGCCTCCTCATGATTCCCCTGGTGGGCTTCCTCCCGCCCCACGACGCGCGCGTGCGCGGCACCGTGGAGGCCATCCAACGCGAGCTGTGCCTCGACGGGTTGGTGCGCCGCTACCACACGCACGAGACGCGGGACGGCCTGCCTCCCGGCGAAGGCGTGTTCCTGGCGTGCAGCTTCTGGCTGGCGGACGCGCTGGCGCTGATGGGCCGCCACGGCGAGGCGCGCGAGCTGTTCGAGCGCCTGCTGAGCCTGTGCAATGACGTGGGCCTGCTGTCCGAGGAGTACGATCCGGTGGCCCACAAGATGACGGGCAACTTCCCGCAGGCCTTCAGCCACCTCGCGCTGGTGGGCAGCGCGTTCAACCTGTCGCGCGAGGGAGGCCCCGGGCAGGAGCGGAGCCACTGATGGCGACGGCACGGCACCAAGCCCTGGCCCGGAAAAACAGCGGGCCCCGGCACGTGGTGGGAGCAGCGTCCCATCTCGTCCGGAGCCCAAGGTACACGACACACTCGGCCACGTCCTCGCAGGGACGCGGCCGGGCGGAGACTAGAAGTAGCCGCCGATGGTGGAGGCGACGCTGAAGTTCACCTCCACGTCATCCCCCAGACCGAAGGCCAGGCGCGGGCCACCGCCCACGAAGAAGTGCGGCGTCACGTGGAAGAGGAAGGGCGCGTAGCCCTCCAGGATGACGGTGACGTTGGCGGGGAGCGCCTGGTTGGCGAAGGGCAGGATGTCGTCGCCGATGTACAGCGACACCTGGCCCTTGGGCCACACGGACACGCGCTCGGAGAGCGGGATGTTGTAGCCGATGCGCGCGTTCAGGCCGAAGGCGGCGATGGTGTCGCCGCTGCCGAAGAGCGCGCGGACCTGGAGACCGCTACCGACAGACAGGTTCTTCTTGAGGAAGTAGTCCGCGCCGGGCTCCAGGAAGATGTAGCCGATGCCGCTGCCCTGCGTGGAGTAACCCAGGCTGGCGGAGGCATCCGTGCTGATGACGAACTGCCCCTCCGAACCGAAGCTCCCCGACGACTCCTGAGCGCCAGCGCTCACCGACACCATGACGCCCGCCACTGCGGCCAGGTTCTTCCAGTTGTTTGCCTTCATGAGACGTCCCTCCGTTGCGTAGGCCCGGTGCACATGTCCGGGCGCTCGGCGCCTCTTCTAGCCAATAGGCGAGGAGGAACATCATTTATTTCGTCATGGTTCTGAACAGTCACGTCGAAGTCATGCGGGATCAGCCGTGTGACGGCGGTCCCGGCGCCGTGCGTCCAGCCACTGTGTACGTCCCGGCAATTGGCGAAACGCATTCTTGCGAGTCGAGAAACCGCGCCCCATGACACACGCGGCCCCGTACCGAAAGGACGCCCCGCGTGCCGCTTCGCCCCCGACTGTCCGCCCTGCTCCTCACCGCCGCCTGGCTCCCCACGGCCGCTGTCGCACAGGCACCGACGCCGCGTGAGCCACCCGCCGCCTCGCGCGTGCGCACCCAGCCGCTGACGCCCCAGCGCCAGGAGGTGAAGCTGGACGCGCTGCCCAAGCCCTTCGCCACCCGGAGCGCGTCGAAGAGCCCCACCGTCGTTGCCCCGCCGCCCGGCGCCACGCTGCGCGCCCCGGAGGGCTTCGCCGTCAACGTCTACGCGGACAAGCTCGAGGAGCCGCGCTGGATGACGCTGACGCCCGAAGGCGACGTGCTGGTGGTGGAGAGCCGCTCCCAGCGCATCCAGCGCCTGCGCGACGCGGACAAGGACGGCGTCGCCGAGGCGCGCGAGGTGTTCGCCACCGCCGCCAACGGGCTGAACCTGCCCTTCGGCATGGCCTTCAACGACACGCACTTCTTCCTGGCCAACACCAACGCGGTGAAGCGCTACCCGTACCAGCGGGGCCAGGGGAAGCTCACCGGCAAGGGCGAGGAGCTCACGAAGCTGCCGGGGCTCGGGTACAACCAGCACTGGACGCGCAACGTGCGCGTGGCGCCGGATGGCCAGCGCCTCTTCGTCACGGTGGGCAGTGAGACCAACGTGGACGTGGAGCCGTCACCGCGGGCGTCGGTGCTGGTGATGGGGTTGGACGGCAAGGGGCGCGAAATCTTCGCCAGCGGCCTGCGCAACCCGGTGGGCCTGGACTTCCACCCGCGCACCGGCGCGCCGTACAGCGCCATCAACGAGCGCGACGGCCTGGGCGATGACCTGGTGCCGGACTACCTCACCCGCGTGGAGCAGGGGGCCTTCTATGGCTGGCCCTACGCGTACCTTTCACCGAAGAACGTGGATCCGCGCCGCGCGAAGAACGGCAAGAGCGAGCGCCCGGACCTGGTGGCGAAGACAGTGACGCCAGACGTGCTCTTCCCGGCGCACTCGGCGGCGCTGGGGCTCGTCTTCTACAAGGGCAGCGCGTTCCCGGAGCGCTACCGCCAGGGCGCCTTCGTGGCCTTCCGCGGCAGTTGGAACCGCTCCGAGGGCACGGGCTACAAGGTGGTGTTCGTGCCCTTCAACGCGGAGGGCCGGCCCGCGGGCGGCTTCGAGGACTTCCTCACCGGCTTCCTCGTGGATGCGAAGAAGCCGGAGACCTTCGCGCGGCCGGTGGGCCTGCTGGAGCACCCGGACGGGAGCCTGCTGCTGACGGACGACGGCAACGGCCGCATCTACCGCATCCGGTACACGCGGTAGGTCAGTTGTCCCAGGACAGCGTGTACTCGCTGTCCAGCAGGGACGTCTGTCCGCCGCGCACCTGGATGTCCTGGGCGCCCACGGCCAGGAGCGCGCCTTCGAGCATGCCCTCGTTGTAGGCGACGGGGGTGAAGATGCGGCGCATGTGGATGCGGCCCGAGCGCGGACCGGTCCACTCCACCTGGAGCTCTCCGAAGTTGATGGCCATGCGGTAGGCCTCCGGGAGCATCTCCACCAGGCGCTTGGGCTCGCCGCCCACCTGCTGGCGGACCTCGGCGCCGAACATGGAGTTGATGAAGGCCAGCGTGCCCTGGACGCCGAGCTGACGCATGGCCTCCTCGACGCCGCCGAGCTGCGGCGCCAGCAGCCGGGCCGCGGAGAAGAACACGCGCATGAAGGGCGGGACGGGGTAGAGCTCGGTGGAGTCCATGTCGGCGGGGTAGTCACCGCCTTCCTGGATGCGAGCCACGGCCTGCTCACCGCCGAGGAAGCGCACGGTGTCGAGGACGGCGACGAAGTGCATGCCGCGAATCCCCTCGGACGCCTCCACGAGCGCGAGCCGCGAGTTCAGCTCGCGCTCCACATCCTCTGGCGTGTCCCACTTGCCGCGCTCCATGCTGGCCTCCCGTCGGAAAAACGCGCGGGATGCTGGCACAGCTTGGCCGCCCGCGCGAACTCCGGGTGGCCGTGGCGCGGTGCGTCCCACCTGTCACGTCCGATGCGCGACGTGACTCAGGGCGCGGGCTCGACGGCCGGCGCTGCCGCTTCGCGGCGCAGGCGCGCTTCGAAGACGAAGGTGCCGAAGGGGAGCAGCGACGCGAACACGCCGCCCACCACGCGCAGGAAGGACCAGCGGTGGACGATGGCCGCCTCCATCAGCGCGAAGAGGTAGAGGACGAAGAGCAGGCCGTGGACCCAGCCGGTGAACTTCACGGCCTGCGGCATGCCCGCCGCGTACTTCAAGGGCATGGCGATGAAGAAGAGCGCGATGACGGACAGGCCCTCCGCGAGGGCCACGGCGCGGAAACGTCCAAGAGGCGTGTTCAGCATGAAAATCTCCCCCCGCCTGTTTCCCACTCCCGGACGCCGCGGTCCATGAGTCATGGTGACGCAGGGGGGCTGCCTGGTTGGTTGGTTGGCGGGACACACTGGAGGCACCTGCGTGAGGGGCCTGGGGCTAGCTCGTACTGATAGCGTCCTGAGCCGCCTGGAGGCCGCGGGGGCTCCGCATGCCCAGTTCGACCATGACCTCGTGGGCTCGCTTCGCCATCTCGTGCAGTTCCGCCGCCGCTTCGTTCCGGCCGTAGACGGCTCCCTCGCCAAGCCAGCGACGCAGGTCCGCCGCCAACTCGCGCGCCGTCTGGTAGCGGGCGTCTGGCTGGGGCTGAAGGAGCTTGCGCAGCGTCACGCTCAACGCCTGCGGAAGCGGCTCGGTCAACATCTCCAGGTCCGCCTGTGTGTAGGTCGCCGCGCGCCAGATGGCATCCGCCACCATGGGAGGGCTCCCCGCGAGATGAGCCCGTTTGATGGCACGCTGAACACGCGCACGTTGCCGAATCGACAGCGAGCCTTTCACCTCCTCGGTCAATGCGTCCGGAGCATCAAGAAGGTTCCTGCCCGTCGCGAGTTCAAGCAGGACGTTGCCCAGCGCGAACAGGTCCGACCTCGCGTCCACCCGGCCCGTCAGGAGCATTTCCGGAGAGGAGTAGAACGCATCCCCCTGCGGCCGACGCACCGTGGACGAAACGCGGCCGGGAAGGTCCGACAGGGCGAGCCCGAAGTCAGAGACCTGCACGTCGCCGTTCCAGTCGACGAAGAGGCGCTCCACGTCGAGCGCCCGGTGAACGATGTGGAGGGCGCGCCCCTGCTCATCCTTCGCCTCGTGGGCATGCTCCAGGGCCTCGGCGACTCGCACCCCCACATGGAGGGTGAAGAGGGGCGAGAACCGGCGACCGCACTCCCCCGAGAGCGTCAGCAGGGTGCTGATGCTGTGCCCCGACGGGTGCTCGGTGATGACGTACCAGCACCCTTCCGCCTTGTGGAGCCCGTGGACACGGAGGATGCCCGGATGGTGGAGGTACGCCGCGAGGCGCACCTGCTCTTCAAGCTTCGCCCGTGCCCGCTTGATGCGGGGCATCTCCATCAACTTCGGAACGCCGACCGCCTTGAGCAGCACCTTGCCTCGGATGCTGCCTTCTGAAGTGCGGCGCCGGGCCAGCAGAAGACTCAATCCGTGGTGAACCTCGCCCAGGTCTTCGCGAAACTCGTACTGGAAGCCGTCCCGCGTGAAGAGAATCGCCCCACGAGGGAGCCTGAATTCACTTGCCGACATGCTCTTTCCTCCCCTTCCGCGCAGGCATCCCAGGCCCACGCGTCGCGGAGCAGGTTACCCGTAGAGTTGCCAGCAGAGGAACTACCCTGTAAGGTCCTGTCGGGTCTGGCGAGGACGGGGCGAAAAGCGAGCACCTACCCACCACGTCACCAGGCCCCTCCTCAGGGCCAGCGGCTCACGACATATCCAGCGGCCCGGTTGTAGGCCTCCACCTTGCCGTCCTTGAACCCGGCGAGTCTGACGGCGCGGCGACAGTCGCGCCCTCGTTGTCGTTACGGCTCGTTGAGTGCGTCGAGCTGAATCTGGGCCTGTTCGCGGTAGAGCGGAACAACCTCGACATCCAGCAGTGCTAGCAAAGGCGCGCGCGCGGCGTCACGGTCGCCAGCCTCTTCGTGCTTCCTTGCTTCGGTGAGCGCGCGCGACAGGCGCCGCGAGCCTACCCGGATGCGCTTCGCAATCTCCTTGAGCAACGCAGCGGCGCTCACGTCGTCTTGCAGCGCGCTGGCTGCTTCTTCGGGCGCTATGGCCACCTCGGCTGCTGTGGCCCGTAGCAGCGCGCGGGTTTCATCCGTGAGAGCGAGTGGCTCCCCTAAGTCGGTAACCCGGTGATTCAGCTCCCAGATTCGGTTCCAAAATTCATATTCCGGCATGTGGGGGCCCTATCTGCGCTTGCGGCATTCGTGGAATGGCCCCTGCTTCTGTCCTTCACACAGTCGAAAACACGCGTAGCAGTCGCCCTGCCAACGCGGCTTCTTCTCGTCTCGGCAGGCGACGTAGGTGTTGATGCAGTGCTCCTTCCATCCGTCGTCGGCGTCGTCGTCCTCTTCCTCCTCGTTCGCGCGCTTCATGGCGGCATCCATGGTCCCCACGTAAGCGGCGGCCTCGGCTGCCGTGAGGCCGCACGCTGCGGGTACTCCTGGATTGCGCTGAACGCAGCACGAGACCGTGTCAGTGCAGGACGCCAGCGCGTACGCGTCACGGCGGCCCATGTCGCGGCCACCGACGGTGCCGGTGGCGCTACTGGAACACCCGAGCGTGAGGGCGCTCAGGAGGCACATCAGGCAAGTTGCAATATTCCGCTTTCGCACGCTGGGCCGAAAAAACACGCCTCCGGACCATGCGTCTATCACTCAACTGCGGAACGCCCACCGCCTTGAGCAGCACCTTGCCTCGGATGCTGCCTTCTGAAGTGCGGCGCCGGGCCAGCAGAAGACTCAATCCGTGGTGAACCTCGCCCAGGTCTTCGCGAAACTCGTACTGGAAGCCGTCCCGCGTAAGGAGGCGGAAAGCGAGCACCTACCCACCACGTCACCAGGCCCCTCCTCAGGGCCAGCGGCTCACGACATATCCACCGGCCCGGTTGTAGGCCTTCACCTTGCCGTCCTTGAACCCGTAGACCGTCGCCTCAACCACGACGCAGATGGGGTACTCGTCCTGCCCCGGGAGCTTCACGCGGTCATACCGGACGACGAGTGCTGGCCCATCCGCACGCCCCATTTTGTCGGAGAGGTAGTAGGCCTTGCCGTAGAAGCGTGTCCCGGCAGGGGCGACCGCCGTTTGCCGTTTGCCGGTGATGCCTTTCGGGACCACCCCCACCACCTCCGCACCAGCGGTGAACCACACGGTGTCCGCCGGTAGGCGGTCGTCCATGACGATGGTGAAGACGTCGGCGTAGTTCCAATGGAGCTGCTCCCGCATGGCCTCATCCGCCCCGGCCGGGCAGGTGAAGGACTCGGGCCGGATTTGAGCCCCTGGGCAACCCGCCGCCAGTGCCGCCACAAGCGATAGCGACGCGCACTCGACGGCAGCAACGGCCTTCTTCGGCATACGAGGTGTGCGTCCTGGGGGCGGCGTTTCAGACGGGGTCTTCACGGTTGAACCTTCCTTCGGAACGGCAACGGTTGCTGGCCCCGGAGCTGCCACGGGCGAGTCACTGGGGGTGGACATAGCAGGAGGGGTCGTCTTGGGCGGTGCGGAACGGGTCGCGACGGGAGCGCGCTCGTCCATGGCGCCGCGCCGTTCGACAGGCCCCCAGGGAACGCCCACCCAGGAGCGCCAGAGGAGTCCGACAACGACAAGCGCGACAATACCGGCGAGCCCCATCATCCACTGACTTCGGGCTCGCGGGCGCTCCCCCCGGGCAACGTGCCGCTTGAGTGACTGAGGGGTGGCGGGCATCGCCAGTGCCGCATAGACAGGCCCCTCGTGACGCTGCTCCGATGGCGGATGGCCTGGCACGTCGTATTCGGCGGAAGGCTCGGCCCGGAGTTCCGCCAACTCGCGACGTAGCGCCTCGGTGTCGACCGGGCGCCGTTTGGGGTCCAGGGCCACCATGCTCTCAATGAGGTCGCTCACCGCCTCTGGAACCCGCGCATTCGCCAAGCGCGGCGACGGCGGCGACAGGGCTGCGTTGTTCAAGTCGAAGCGCGGCCGAAACTCCGTTGGTCGCGGATCCGTCAGCAACTCATGCAGCATGACGCCGACCGCGAAGATTTCGTCGGAGACCTGGAAGGCGTAGCGGGCCCGGTGCTCATCCTTGTGCTCGCGCAGGAACTTGAATTGCTCAGGTGCGCGGTAACGGTCCGTGCCCGGAGGCAAGCTCCCGTCTGTCAGGTCTTCGGCAAGAGCGTAGGTCGCGCAACTGAAGTCGATGATGACGGGCTCACCGTCGCTTTTCCGAATGAGCACGTTGGACAGCTTCAAGTCCCGATGAAGGACGCCCCGGCCGTGCATGTACGCCAGCGCACCGGCGAGCTTCTCGAACACTCCGAGGACTTCGCGAACAGTTGGGTGCTTGCGCTCCGCCCACTCCGCGAGCGTCCAACCGTCCACGTAATCAAGCGCGAGGTAGAGGTTGCCGCTCTCCGCGAAACCATGCCCCTGCGGCCTGACGATATTCGGATGGTCCAGCATGAGCAGCACCGTCAGCTCTCGCAACGTCCGGGTGTGGGTCTGCTTGGGGTCCCCACTGGCTTCACGGTGTTGGGCCACCTTGATGGCGCGATGCCGACCGTTCTTCTCACCCAGGAAGACGCGGGCGAAACCTCCTGCCCCGAGTGCCTTGGCCACCTGCCACCCGTCAATCAACGAACCAGGAGGCAGGTCGATCAACGTCACGTTCATCGGGCATCCCCTGCGATGGACTTCGGGAAGCGCACGCCTGGAATCGCGAGGCGACGCCCCCCATCCCCGAGCACTTCCAGGGTGAAGACGAGGTCCGCATTCGCCGTTGGCACCTCTACGACCGCGAGCACGCGCCCATTTCCCCCCGGAGCAATGGGCCCCGGGTTCTCTGCGATGAGCCGCGCGCGCAGGGGCATGCCAACACGCCCCCTGAACGTCGCCTCTCGTGGTGTCCACGCGGATTGCGCAGAGCGGTTCTCAATCCTCACGTCGGCCAGAACCCAACCCATGCCCCGAAAAGCCGTGAGCGACTCCACAGCGAGCTCCTGCATCGGCTCTTGCCCTTTGCTTTTGGACGTCGTGACCCCGTCTTCGCCCACGTAGCCCAGCAGCACGAAGTCTTCCGGCTTCGGAGCCGGGCATTGGGTGCTGGGCTGGCAGACCGTATTGGGCGCCGCCGGGCGCTGCACGTCGATCCGGGAGTCCACTTCGGCTGGGTCCGTCATCAGCGAGAAGGCGGCCCGAGCGGGTGCCTTGCCGTCCGCGAAGAAGACTCCCATCTCTTGGCGTTCGTCCTTCGGGAGGTCGGAGACGGCCTGAACGATGACCTACCGCTCCCCCGCATCCAAGACGCGGAGCCGCGATTCGTCGAAGGTGAGGGACTTCCGTTGGATTGGAGAGGGGAACAGGAACAACGTCGGTGTGTCCTGGGCGATGTAGACCACGGGCAGAGGCTCACCTGCGCCATTCGCGACGGTGACGGAGCGCTCGCGTCTGACGCGGGGGGCCGGTGACGGCTCGGCGTGCGCCGCTGCTCCCCATGCAAGCGCCAGCGCAAAGGCCAATCTGAAAGGTTGGAGCAAGGACGCGTGACCTCCCACATGGGCAGGCTACCATCACCAACACCCGCGCAGGGGCACTCCCGCCGCCTCTCCAATCCGGAGACACCGTCGAACGCCGACAGCCAGCCCCCCCCGCGCCACCGAGCTTCTGGCCGAAGCGCGGCGAGAGCGTCCGCGACTCGCCGTCCGCCGGAATCTTGAAGACGGTGTCCACCGACGTAGCGATGGTCCACTGCGTGCGCGCCAGTCCGGCGACAAGCCAGCGGACGCGCTCCTCTTCAACGCTCGATGAACGTCACCCCGCGCCCAGCTCGCGCGGCCCGGTCACGCGTTCGAACGACACTCCGAGATTCCCGACCTCCTCAAGCGCATTCTTGATTTCCTCAGAGACGATGAGCGCAGAGGAATAGCCTTGTATCCGGAAGACCCTGGCTCCTTCTGTTTTGGACGGGTCAATACGCAGTCCGTAGATTGCGCGGTAGGTTCCGACCCTCTCCGGTGCGACGCCATCTGGAGGATAGATTTGCACCTCTTTGGAGCTCTTCTCATCAACGCATTTGAAGCACTTGGTTGCGTTGATGACGTAGAGCGGCTCCTTCGCCCCTGCGACTTCGATGGGGAATACCTGGACGTCATCGGGTGCCAGCTCGAGAAAGACGCTCGCGACCTGTTCATCTGCCACAGGGGTTCTCCCCGAATTGGCCACCGAGAAGGACCGCTGCGGCCCGTCACGGAACGGCCTGCTCTTGAGAGGCCCAGGGTCTGGCAGGTGCCTTCCGTCTCCAAACATCCATGGGTCATCCAGCTCACCGCCAGATGCCGGGACAGGCAGCTCTAGAACCCACTGAGGGACCTCCGCGACCCCTATGTCGTAGAAATTCTCAACCGACATCCACTAGCCCTCTTTCGGGACAATCAGGCGCCGCAGCTCCGAAGCCGGCGCCAGAAGATCCTCTGCGATTTTCGCAAGTTCCTCGACCAATCGACTCCGACACGCGTCTTTGTTCCTGCATCTTCCTAGCGCGTCATTCAGGCGCCGCAATACGGCCTCATGGTATTCGCGAGGATGAGGTCCCTGATGCCCCTCCAGTCGGACTTTGTTGGCGACATCTTCCAGGGACATCCCTGCTCGGGCGAAGACTTCTTCGCACAACGGCGTCCAAGGGCCGCCGGACGCAGCCGAAACCAGGTTCTTGTTCGTGCAGATGTGGTGAACCGGCCCTTCAGCATCACCTGGATACCTCCCGTCCGAGTACATCGCCAGAGCAGCAACAGCCCCCGGGGCCAGCGCCACGTTCAGCACGCCAGCGGAGGGCATCGCGATTGAAGCCACGCCACCATTCAGTGCCACCCCGAGCTGGAAGCCAGCCTCGGCCTGTGCTCGAAGCGCGGCCTGGGGGAAACCCGGGAGCTTCGGCCCCTGGGCCGCCATCGCGTTCTTTCCACCGAGAGCTGCCATGACGACAAGCACCAGGACGCGCGTGCCGTTCGTACCAAGTACCTTCCCGAAGCGATGACCGATGCCCTGCAACTCGATGACATTTATCGCTTTGCCCGCCTCATCCCACAACTGGACGAATCCGCGCCCAATCTCCCAGACCGGTACGATGCCCAGGTAGGCCACCATCGCCGCCGCCAGCGCCACCGCGATGACCTTGGTGACCGGTTCCGGCAACGCCATCGTGAGGAGCAACGTCAGCGCGGCCGACGTCACCAGGGCCTTGAGCGCAGCCGGGTTCAGCATCTTGCCGACTTCCCCCTCGACGCTCTCCCACACCGTATCGAGCGCGAAGGACAGCGCCATCAACGTCCGGTCCTTGCGCGAGAACGTCAGCCCCGTTCCACCCACCAGGGTCAAACAGTCGTCCGCGTCGGGGCAGATGCGCGCGGACAAAGACTCAGGTGAACTCCCTGCGCCGGAATCCGCCAAACCTCTTGAAGAGGCGAGCAGCGTCCTGGACCGCACCCACCCTCGCGCATCCGCCTCCTCAGCCTCTCGGAACGCAACGTCCATGCGCATGTCGAGGATGAGCTGCGTGAGGGCGGACTTGAACTCGTCCTCGCCCACTTGAACCGGGTCCACATCAACCGGCTCGTGGACAACCCGCTGTCCGTTCCCGGTATCGATATGGACAACGCGGGTGGTCGCACACCCCGCCGCAAGAAGCAGCAAAGAAGCGACTGCACATAATTTCATAGAATCCCCCGAAGGCCCCCTGGGAATCAGGAGACGTAGGCATCCTGACTTTGGGGTCGGACAACCTCAACGGAGTCCGCATGGCCGCTTATGGAACCACGCCCTCGGGGAAGCTGGCTCGTGACACACGAGGCCAACTGATTCCAGCGTGGGGTTGGCTCGCCACGGGGCAACGCGACGCGCCTCTCTTCTACAAAAGGAATGAGTGGGGGCAGGTCTACCGAATCAGCACTACGCCAATAGCAGGCCCCGAAGTGCCACCGTGCTGAGCCCTCACCACCTCATCGTGCTCGGTTCACTGCTCGCGGGCGGAGGAGCCCTCACCGTTCACGTCGGTGATGCCGGGACAGACGCCGGCACCACGTCCTCGAAAGCGGCCGCCGTCCCCTGGCCTGAAGCAGAGCTGGAGCCGCTCGCAACGCTGGATGGTCCGGCGGTCCTGGCCGCACATGCAGCGCTCCAGGAGGTCCTGAAGCGCTTTCCGAAGACCTCCACGAAGTCGTGTGCCTTCTCACCGCGTGCCTTGGAGTTCGTCGTTGGCTACCAGTCCGGGTGGCACTTCGTCCGGGTCAACCGCCGGGTCGACAAATGTCCGGAGTTCGACCCTGGAGTGACGCTCGAATACGACTGGTTCGAGCTGTACGCCGTTTCTCCAGACGGACGCGTGGAGCGCTACCCCTCCATGCCCTGAGCCCTCACCCCCGCCACGACGGCAGCGCCACGCCGTAGCGCGCCAGGTCCTCGGGGGTGTTCACGTTCGCCAGGGACCGCAGTGATGGATCCACCGCGCGCAACGTCTCCTCGGGCAACAGCCGCGTGCGCACGCCGGACAACAGCTCCCGCATCGACGGTTCCACCACCAGCGACTCACCCCAGGCCGGTGCCAACGCCGACCGGTACGCCGCGAGCAACGGCTCCAGCCGTCCCGCCACCTCGAAGCACACCGCGTCCACGCCATCCTCCCGCGCGTCCAGCAACACCCGCAGGACCTCCTCCGTGATGAACGGCATGTCGCACGCCACCGCCACCACCCACGGCGTGCGCGCGGCCACCAGCGCCGAATGAACGCCGCCCGGCGCGCCCTTCCCTGGCACCACGTCCGCCACCGTGCGCAGCCCGAAGCGCGCATAGAGCCCAGGCACATTCGCCACCAGCAGCACGTCCTCGAAGCGCGGCGCCAACGCCAACAGTCGCTCCAGCACCGTGCGCCCCTCCACCTCCAACAGCCCCTTGGGCACACCCGACAGGCGCCGGCCCTGCCCTCCCGCGAGGATGGCCAGTGTCACCTCCGGAAACATCGTGCGGATCCACTCCATGCGCGTGCCCCCGTGCGAGCCTGCCGCCACCACGTTATCTGTCCGCCCCCGCACGCCCCCAGGGGAAGAAAGCAGACGAAGCATCGCTTCCCTTCCCTCCTTGGACACAGCACACGCTCCCCGTCGTAGTCTGCGGCGCCTCCATGCCCCTCACGCCCCTCAGCACCGCCCGGCAGGCCGCGTTCGACGCCATCGCCCCGGTGGAGCCGAAGCGCGTGCCCCTGCTCGAAGCCCAGGGCCGGTTCCTCGCCACCCCCGTCACCGCGTCCCGCTCCCTGCCCGGCTGTGACAACTCCGCCATGGACGGCTGGGCCGTGCGCGCCGAGGAGACCCAGGGCGCCACCCGCGACACGCCCGCGCGCCTGCGCGTCACCGGCACCGTCTTCGCCGGCGCCCTGCCCACCACGTCCCTCCAGCCCGGAACGGCCGCGCGCGTCTTCACCGGCGCCCCCCTCCCCCCAGGCGCCGACGCCGTCGTCCGCCAGGAGGCCGCGCGCCCCACCCAGGACAGCGCCTTCGTGGACGTCTTCATCACCGTGCCCCCCGGCAACGACATCCGCCGAGAAGGCGAGGAAGTCGTCACCGGCACGCCCCTCTTCGACGCGGGCCAGCGCGTGAGCGCGGCCGTGCTCGGGGTGCTCGCGTCCATGGGAGCCACGGACGTCTGGGTACGCCCCGCGCCGCGCGTCGCCGTGCTCGCCACCGGCGATGAACTCGTCCCACCCGGCACTCCCGCCCTGCCCCACCAGGTCTACGAGAGCAACCTCGTCCTCGTGGCCGCGCTCGCCCGCGAGGCCGGCGCCGACGTCCGCCAGCTCGCCCGCACCCGCGATGACGAGGCCGCCCTGCACGAGGCCCTCACCCGCCTGGCCCCCCAGGTGGACGTCCTCGTCACCACCGGCGGCGCCTCCGTGGGCGACAAGGACCTGGTGAAGCGCGTCCTCACCGCGCTGGGCGCCCGCTTCTTCGTGGACGGCGTCGCGCTCAAGCCTGGCAAGCCCGTGGCCGTGGCCCGCCTGGGCGACACCGCCGTCGTCGTGCTGCCCGGCAACCCAGGCGCGGCCACCGTCGCGTTCGACCAGCTCGCCCGCCCGCTCCTCCTCAAGCACCAGGGCGTCATGGAGACGCGCCGCCGCGTCCGCGCCCACCTCTCCGAAGCGCGCCACAAGCAGGCGGGCCTCACCTACCTCATCACCACCACCCTGGAAGCCCGGGACGGACTCGCGCCTCGCGCCGTGCTCCGCCCCCAGGGCGCCGGTCAGATTCTCCAGAACGTCCACGGCGAGGGCTGGGCCGTCCTCCCTCCGGGCCGCGCGGATTTCGCGGAGGACGAAGCCGTCGACGTCGAGCTCTTCGACCGGCCCACCTTCACGCCCGTGGGGGCATCGGCATGAGCCGCGTTCCCGCGCTCAGCGTGGTGGGCTGGTCCGGCGCCGGCAAGACGACGCTGCTCACCCGGCTCATCCCGGAGCTCGCCGAGCGCGGCCTGCGCGTGGCCGTGGTGAAGCACTCCTCGGACGCCCACCCCCTGCACCGGCCCGGCAGCGACACCGCCCGCTACCAGAACGCGGGCGCCCTGCTCACCGGCTTCGCCACCCCAGCGGGCGTCCAGCTCACCACCACCACCGCGCCCGCGGACGCGCTGCCGTCACTGCTCGAGCGCTTCGCGGGCACCGTGGACCTGGTGCTCGTCGAAGGCTGGAAGGACGGCCCCCTCCCCAAGCTGGAGGTGTGGCGCGACGGCCTGGGCCCGCCGCTTTCGCCCGCGCGCCCGGAGACCCTCGCGGTGCTCG
>JBKGHI010000015.1:0-68321 GCA_046520405.1 Myxococcus sp. 1LA | reverse complement strand
AGCCCCGAGGAGTACGAGCGAACCGCCTCAACCCGAAGTGCGGCAGCTTAACGAAACTGTCCACGAAATCGGGGCAAGCCCACTCGTCACCAGCACGACCCAACTCTGGATGCTGCCCGGCAAGCACATCGAGGGTGATGGCCTCATCCTGGAACTGCCCGGCTTCGTGATGGATGTGGTGACCCCGTCAGCTCACGAGTTCCTCAAGCTCCCGGCCGACAAGAAGCTCACCGTTCCCCTCCGCGCCAACCTCACGCTCATGTGTGGCTGCCCCACCGAGCCCAAGGGGCTCTGGGACTCCAACCGGTATGAGCTGCAGGCCCAGGTGAAGCACAACGGGAAGCCGCTCACCCAGCTCCCCCTGAAGTACGCCGGGAAGACCAGCACCTTCGAGGCAATGCTGTCCGTCCAGCAGCAAGGCATCTACGAAGTCACCGTGACGGCATACGACCCCATCACCGGTAACACCGGAGTGGACTCCACCACGTTCGTCGTCGAGTCGTGACAGAGTCGATTCCGAGGAGCGGGCTCCCGAACACGTGCCGCCGATGAATCGGCAGCCGCCCTTCGCGAGAGCCCGAGTCCCCGAGAAGCCCTGTCAGTCACACTCCGGTGAGATCGCTGGGCTTCTGAATGTGAGGCGGCAGAAGATGCGCGGGAGTGCCTCCGTGTGCATATGGAAGCCCATGCGCCGTCTCCTTGCATTCCCCCGCCTGCTCGCGTTCGCCCTGCTGCTGGGGGCGTGTGACCGCTATGACCGCCCCGGCACGCCCGTGCCGGAGACCCTGCGGGCCGAGACGCTGGAGGGCAAGCGCATCGACAGGGCGGCGCTGCTGGGCCGACCCTGGGTCATCAATGTGTGGGCCCCAGGCTGACACGCCTGTGCTCGGGAGTTGCCCGAGCTCGAAGCCCTGAGGAGTGAGTACGAGGCGCGCGGCGTCGGCTTCCTCGCACTCTCAATCAATCTCAGTGAGGCGCGAAACCGCCAGACTGCGGCCGAGTTGGGGGTGCACATGACCGTGGCCACGGCGAAGGGGGAGGTGCTGGGCCCGCTGCGCATCTCCACCGTGCCCGCCACCGTCTTCATCAACCGAGAGGGCGTGGTGGTGGCGGCCGTCAACGGCGAGCGCTCGCGTGGGTTCTACGCGCGACGCCTCGATGCGCTGCTCGCTGCGCCGTAGCCATTGGAAGGCCAGCACTTCGGTGCGCTAGCAGCTGGCGGTTCTGTTCACCTCACGCAGGCAGCGCGAGGACCAAGGCCTGCCGCACGGCCGCGCGAACGGGCGGGGGTACTGCATCCCCAGGGATGCGTCGACAGAGGGACACCGTGCGCTTGAGCGCGTCGCACGCCTCACTGCAAAGAGGACAGCGCGACAGATGGTCTTCCAGACGAACACACGCGGCCTGGTCCACCTCCGCTGCCGCGAACTCCGAAAGTTCCCGTGCCAACTCCGCGCATCCAGAACGCTGCTCGCGGGCCCCCTCCCCGATGAGGGTGGCGAGGTGCTCGCGCAGTTGCAGCCGCGCGCGGTGCAGTCGGCTCTTCAGCGCCCTGACCTCGATGCCCACCACATGGGCCGCCTCCTCGGCCGTGAGCCCCTCCACGTCCCGGAGGATGAGCACTTCTCGATGCCCATCCGGCAGCGCGAGGATGGCCGCCTGTAACACCTCGCCCATCTGCCGGGCGTGGGAGCGCATTTCCGGAGTCGCATCCTCCGCGGCAACCTGGGTGGCCGCGGGCGTGTCGAGCGACTCGAAATCAGCGGGTGCGCCGACGCGCCGTCGGCGCAGGCGAAAACAGTGCGTGCGTGCCACCTGGTAGAGCCAGGTGGAGAGCGCCGCATCTCCCCGGAACGCGTGGATGCCACGGAAGGCCGTTAGCAGCGTCTCCTGAAGCACCTCCTTGGCCTCATCCTCCGAGCCGCACATGCGCAAACCGAAGCGGTATACCTGCTGCTCGTGGCGGGTGAGGATTTCGTCCAGGGCATCCTCATCGCCAGCGCGAGCTGCCTCCATCAATTGCGCATCGGTTCGTGTCGACATCAGGGGCTTCCTCTCCTCCTCGGGAGAACCCTCGGCCACCATGCCGCCTTCCCGAACGGCCCCCGTTACCGCTCGCGAGCGTGGCGCCGCAGCTGAGGTGACGGGCCCAACTGGGCACTGGACGCAGCAGCGGACGCGCAACCGGGAAAAGCCGCCAACTGCCACCTGGTTAGTAGCGGATGACCTGATAGCCCTCGGCCACCAGCCGCGAAAGCTCCACCACGGCATTGGCCGTCACGTCGGCCGGGGGCTGGAGCTTCTTCGGGTCGATGCCGAATTTCTGGAGCGCGTGGCCGCAGGCCACCAGCCGCACCCCAGCGGCCTTCGCCTCCTGGGCCACCTCGCGGACCTCCGCCGGAACGGCCTTCACCGTCGGGTCAAGCGCCACCACCGCGCGGCCATAGGTGAGCCACACCACGTCCGAGAGGTAGCCCGACTCCTTTGCGCTCTTCGCGTGCCGAAAGGAGCTGGAGAGCGTGCCGATGTCCTCCAGCCCCGTGGTCGCCACGAAGACGAGCTTGCCCTGGCGGGCGGGCTGGGACGGCGGCGCGCCGAGTGCGGCCAGGGGGGCGGTGATGAGCGCGCTGACGAGCAACAACAGGAATCGATTCATCTCGACGAGCTCCGAATGAGGTTGTGGGCTACTGGATGGACAGCAACTGCATGAGGCCCCAGGTGAACAGCGCCAGGGCGGCAAAGCCCACGAGGCCTGCGTAGACGACGCGCATGCCCGCTCGTCGCACCATGCTCAAGTGCGTGCCCAGCCCCATGGCCGCCATGGCCATGACCATGAGGAAGACGCTGCCGGTGGAGAGCCAGTCCTTGGCGGCGGTGGGCACAACACCCGCAGTGCCCAGCACACCCACCGCGAGGAAGCCGATGACGAACCAGGGAATGGGCGGCGCCTTCAGCGAGTAGCGCACCTTCCCGCCCGCGCCGGAGACCAGCCCCAGCACCACGAGCGCGGGCGCCAGCAACACCACGCGAGTGAGCTTGACCCATGTACCCAGGTCCCCAGCGGAGGTGCCCCAGGTGAAGGCCGCGGCCATGACCTGCGCCACCTCGTGCAACGTGGCGCCGGAGAGGATGGCGAGTTGCGCGGTGCTCAACCCCAGCAGCGGCCCTACGAAGACGTAGAAGAGGACGCCCACCGTGCCCAGGATTCCACAAAGCCCCACCGCCAGCGTGGTGTCCTCCTCCTCCGCGCGTGTGACGGAGCTGGCGGCCACCACCGCGCTTGCGCCGCAGATGGAGGTCCCCACGGCCAGCAGCGTGCCCAGCTTCTCCGGCACGCCAAAGCGCTGGCTCACCCAGCGGATGCCGAGAATGCCGCCGACGATGACGGCCAGGGCCAGCAACAGCACGCGCGGGCCCACCTTCGCCACCAGCCCGAAGTCGAGCCGCGCCCCCATCAGCACGATGCCCAGCCGCAGGACCGTCCGCGCTGAGTAGCGCGTGCCCTCCCTCCACACGGGCGCCAAGCCCAGGGCCGTGCGCAACGCGATTCCAATCAACAGGGCGACCGTGAGCGGCCCCACCACCCGGAGGCCGGGGAGCATGGCCAGCCCGTAACTGACCACCGCCAGTCCAGCGGCGAGCCCGAGGCCGGGCAGTCGTTGGCGCCACGAACCTCCAGCGGACGGAGACGCGGCGGCGGTCGATTCGGATGCGGCGAGCGGTGCTGTCATTTCAAAGGCCCGATGCGACGACACATGGCGTTGGCGGCCAGGAACCGCGTTGAAGGGATGACGTCTACTGCTGGACCTGCTGGGTGCGGAGCACGGCGGGGAGGTCCTCGCCCACCGCGCGCCCCTCCAGCGCGTCGTTCAGTCGCGGCTTGCCAGCGAGAAAGCGGCGCACCGCCTCGTGCGCGTCCACGTCGAGCACGCGCGGCTCCTGGACACCGGGGATGCGACACAGCATGTCCGGCGCGTCCCCTTCCCGCTCGCAGGCCGTCACGGTGTAGAGCCGCTCGTCCACGACGGGCTCGCCGCCGACCTCCAGCGCGAGGAGGCGCTGCCCCTTGGGGGCGTCCGCGCGGAAGCGCAGCGTCATCCCCGAGGGGCGCGGCAGCCACCCACCGAAGCGCTTCTCCGGCTCCTCCGCGAAGACGTTCTCCAGCTCCTGCTCCCAGAAGGCACGAAGCTGGCGGCCACTCACCTTGCCCGTCTTCAACATGGTCGTGATGGGGAAGAAGCCCCACAAGTCCGCTTCGCGCACGGGCCCTGGCAGCAGCGGCGTGCCGAAGCGGAAGCCGTTGGAGAGGCCAATCTCCGTCCCGCCAGCGGCGCGGATGGCGTCGGCCAGGACGTTGTCCAGCGGGTTCTCCACCACCGCGTAGCGCGCGAGTGTCACGTCGGTGTGGCCCACCGGCGACGACAGCTTCTCTTCGTACGGAGTGAGCGCGGCGTCCACGAGCCGCGCCACTTCGGGGTCCTCGGGGAAGCGCGACGCGGTCAACTCGATGAGTTCCCAGCGGCGGTCCACCACCTGCCCGTCCTCCAGCCACAAGTCCAACCGGCCGAGGAAGGAGCCGAAGGCGCCAGGCTCCACCACCCAACTGTCAGCCTGCTCGATGGGGACATAGGTGCGCTCATGCGTGTCGCTGGACAAGTGGACGTCCACGCCAGGCACCCTGGCGGCGAGCCCCACGGCCTTGACGAGTCCCACGTGCGTCATCAACAGCACCACCTGGGCGCCTTCGCGCTGACGCACCTCGCGCACCAACTCAGGCAACGCCTCCGGGCCGTCGTAGCGCAACCCCTGGCTGTACCCTGGCGGTTGCCGGCGGGGGACGTCTGGGTCCGTGAAGCCCACCACGGCCACCTTCACCCCGCCGACGTCCTTCACCAGGTACGGAGGGAAGAGCCGTTCGCCACTGGCCGCGTCACGCAGGTTCGCCGCGAGGAGCGGATGCTTCAGCTCATGGGCACGCTGGCGCAGCACCGCGGGGCCGTACACCACCTCCCAGTTGCCGGGCACCGCGCCGTCCAACCCGAGCGCGTTGAGCGGCTCGATGAGCGCGGAGCCTTCGGTGAGGGCCGCCGCGCCCGAGCCTTGAATCGTGTCACCGCCGTCGAGCACGAGCACGTCTCCACCGCGCTCGGCCCGAATCTGCTGGATGACGGCGGCGACGCGGGCAAAGCCGCCCGCCATCTCGATGCGCTCCTTCCCGTCGCGCCAGAAGAGCTCGGGGTGGGCACGCAGCTGGGCGTGCAGGTCCGCCACGTAGAGGACAGTGAGCTGCTGGCGCCGGGGTTCGGGCGCGCGGCCGGTGGCCACGGGCCGGGACGAAACACAGCCGCAGGCCAAGGCGATCAGCGCGCCGAACAAGAGCAGGAGACGGGACATCACGGAGCACCTTTCGAGGGGAATGCGGACAGCGGAGGTTCCTGGCCAGCGGCGTCACGGCCACGCCGACATGGGGCCGAGGTTGAACACGTCCTGGAAGCCACGCTCCTTCAGGAGGCGCTCGGCCCGGATGCTGCGCGCACCACTGCGGCAATAGATGACGAGGGGCTTCTCCGGCGACCCGAGTTCATGGAACCGATGAGGCAAGTCCTCCACCGGGATGTTCACCGCACCTGGGAGATGCCCGGCGGCGAACTCTTCTGGAGTCCGGACATCCACCAGCGTGGCGCCCGCCTCGACCCGCCGATGAGCCTCGGCCCCAGCGGAGCGGTTGTGCGCACAGGAGACCAGGAGCAGACCGAGGCTCAAGGCGGAGACGGCGAGAATGATCTTCATGGAGCGACTCCATCGGTTTCCGGAGGCCGACAGGCCTTCGAGGGAAGCGCTACGGGGCGGGCGTCACGCCCACGCCCGGAGCCTCTGAACGCGGCGGGCTCCGCTCAACGCCGCTCCGCGCCGGTAGCAGCCTGGCCAGGTAGAAGCCCACGAACATGGCGGGCACGAAGACGAGCAGCGGGAAGGCACCGGTTGCCAGCGCGGCGAGCGCGGGGCCTGGGCAGTAGCCACCCAGCCCCCAGCCCACGCCGAAGAGGGCCGCGCCCACGAGGAGCCTCGCGTCCGGCCTGCTGGTGGGGAGGGAGGAGAACTTCGCGGCGAACAGGGGCCGTGCGCGTTGGTGGATGAGGGACCGCAGCGCCGCGTGAACCGCGATGGCGCCTCCCATCACGAACGCGAGCCGGTAGTCCCAGTCACCCGTGATGTCGAGAAAGCCGAGGACATTGGCCGGGTCCGTCATCCCGGCGAGCCCCAGTCCGAGAGCGAAAATGAGGCCGCTGAGAAATGCACTGAGAGCAGGACGCATGGAACGCCTTCGTGACTAGAGGACGTGGCGGACCAGGAAGACGGTGAGAACCCCCGTCGCCATGAAGGTCAGCGTGGCGGCGATGGAACGGACCGAGCCCCGGCTGATGCCACAGACGCCGTGGCCGCTGGTGCACCCATTGCCCAGTCGCGAGCCCAACCCCACCAGGAGTCCTGCCCCAGCCAGCAGCCAGGCGTCGCCAGCGCTCGACGACTGGGGCGCCGGCAAGGCCCCTGGCCGCAACCAGGCGAGCAGCAAGCCCCCGGCGAGCAGCCCGGCGAAGAAAAGCAGGCGCCAGGCGATGTCCCCGCGCACAGGGGCCATCAGCGAGCCCACCACCCCACTGATGCCGGCGACACGGCCGTTGGCCAGGAGCAACAGGGAGGCGCTCAGGCCGATGAGGGCGCCTCCGAGGAGAGGCAGCAGGATGAAGGGGGTCATGTCAGGTGAGAGCCAGGTTCCGGGAAGGAGGATTCACCGGCGCATGATGAATCCTTTCGCGCCCCAGCGGCCTCCCATGGAGCAGGAGGCCTCGACATGATTTTCCGGCAGCTCTTCGATTCCGAGTCTTCGACGTACACCTACCTCATCGGCGACGAGGCCACACGACAGGCCGTGCTCATCGACCCCGTGTTGGAGCAGGCCCACCGCGACCTGAAGTGGGTGGCCGAGCTGGAGCTGACGCTCACCCACGTCTTCGACACCCACGTCCATGCCGACCACGTCACCGCGTCAGGCCTGCTGCGTGAGCACACCCAGGCCCTGGTGGTTGGCGGCGTGGGGGGCGCCCGTTGCGCCGACGTCCAGGTCCGCCATGGAGACGCGGTGCGCGTCGGCACCCTCACCTTCCAGGCGCTCGCGACCCCGGGACACACGGACGACAGCATCAGCTACCTGCTGGGCGACCGGGTCTTCACCGGGGACGCCCTGCTCGTGCGTGGCAACGGCCGCACCGACTTCCAGAACGGCAACGCGAGCCAGCTCTACGACAGCCTCACTCGCGTCCTCTTCGCGCTGCCCGACGAGACGCTCGTCTACCCCGGCCACGACTACCTGGGCCGCACGGCGACAAGCATCGCCGAGGAGAAGCGGCACAACCCCCGAGTGGCCGGCAGAAGCCGCGAGGAGTTCGTCCACTTCATGGAGAACCTCAACCTGCCCAAGCCCAAGAAGTTCGACGTCGCCGTCCCAGCCAATCAGGCCTGTGGACACACCACGTTCATCGTCGAGCCGTGACAGAGACGATTCCGGGGACCGGGCTCCCGGGCGATTGCCGCCGGTGAATGGGCAGCCGCCCTTCGCGGGAGCCCGTGTCCCCGAGAAGCCCTGTCAGTAACACTCCGAGCAGTTCGAGGCGATGACCGAGCCGAGGTAGAAGCCCCCTGACGGCATGTAGCAGTAGTACCGCATCTGGTTGCCCCAACGACCGCCGCACTCATCGAGCGACAGGCACTCCCAGACGGGGTAGCCCGTGTCCCCGGGCGCGCAACCATCGTAGAGCGCCTGCTCCTGGGTCGCCGGGGGCGCCTCGTCGAGCGATTCCCCCTCGACCGCACCGCATCCCACCGTGAAGAGGCTCATCACCAGCACCGCGGACATCGCCTGGACTCGCATGAAAGCCCCCACTATGAGGAATTGGTGAAAATGACTGTCTGGGAAATCATTTCCCAAGGAGGACTCAAGCAACACATCCAACCCTTGTCTAGACAGCCATTTCTGCCCCTGATGCGTCTCCTCTGACCCATCAATCCCTGCATATCGGCAGACTGGAAAGTTCTACATTTCCGCGTTGAGGGTGGCGCGGCCAAGCGACAGCTGACGCACGAGATTACTACATATACTGGTCTTTCCGGAACCCCTCCCCTTGCCCTATGACGGGTGGTGGCCAAGATGACCGACGATACCCTCAGCGCCGAGCACGCCCCCTCTTCAGAAAGCGGAACCGGAGCGGCGGCGCTCGTCCTTGCCTATACGCGTCATACGTTCATCGGGGATGAGCGCCATGGGCTTGGAGGCGGCGCGACGCTCCTGGGGCGTGGCGCACCTCTCTTCTCCCGGGTCGCCCTGGACGACGCCCGGCTCTCCCGTGGCCATGCGCGCATCGAACACGTCGGGGGGAGCTGGTTCGTCGAAGACCTGGGGAGCCACAATGGCACCCGGCTCAATGGACGACAGCTCACGGGACGCGCGCCCCTCGCGTGGGGGGATGTCCTGCGAATGGGGGACACCCTGTTTGTCTTCGCCGAGGCCTCCGAGGTCTCGGATGACGAACAGCGTATCGACGGACTGGTGGGCAGGAGCGCGGCGCTGACGCGGCTCCACCGAGACCTCGAGCGGGCGGCGCGGCATGAGCAGTCGGTGCTCATCCTGGGCGAGACCGGGACGGGCAAGGAGGTGGTGGCGCGCGCGCTCCACGAACTGAGTGGCCGTGAGGGCCCCTTCATCGCGCTCAACTGCGGAGGCATCGCGGAGAGTGTGCTGGACAGCGAGCTGTTCGGGCACGTGCGCGGCGCGTTCACTGGCGCGGCGGCCTCCCGGGACGGTCTTCTGCGCGAGGCGCATGGGGGCACGCTGTTCCTGGACGAGCTGGGAGAGATGCCGCCCATGCTCCAGGTCAAGCTGCTCCGCGTGCTGGAGGCGCGGCGGGTCCGAGCCCTGGGAGGAGCGCAGGAGGTCCCCATCGACGTGCGGGTGCTCGCGGCCACCCACCGGGACCTCGTCTCCCAGGTGAACGAGGGCGCCTTCCGCGCGGACCTCTACGCGAGGCTCGTCCAATGGCGCTTGGTGATGCCCCCCCTGCGAGAGCGCCGTGAGGACATCGCGCCGCTCGCGCGCCACCTGCTCGGCCGCATGAAGGCCGAAGCCCGGCCCATCGACGTGGGACTCGCCGAAGCGCTGCTCCTGCATGACTGGCCGCTCAACGTGCGAGGCCTGCTCAACGTGCTCTCCATCGCGGTCATCGCTTCGGACGGAGGACCGCTGAAGCTGGGGATGCAGGTGGAGCACGAGCTGAAGGCGGAGCAACGGATGCTGGCGGTCAGGCCCCCCGCGCCGGCGTCAGCGGAGGAGGAGTCCTCCCAGCCTCCAGCTCCGCGTCCGGCGCGCGCCGTCGAATCCACCCCACAGGAGCTGGAGCTCCACCTGCGCGCGCACCAGGGGAAGGTCGCGGAAGTCGCCCGGCACCTCGGGTGCTCGCGGCAGCAGGTGTATCGGTGGATCGAGGACTTCGGGCTCGATCTGGACCACTACCGCGCCCCCCCGCCGCGCCTCAGTTGAGACTTCCCAGAGGGTCCCATGCGTTCTCTCCTCCCCCTGTCGATGATGGCCTGGATGGCGATGCTGAGCAGCAAGGACTGTGCTGTGCCCATCGTCTCCGAGCCACGGGCCCAGGCTTCCCTCGCGGACACGGCCTTTGAGTGGGAGCACGTCAACCCCCAGGCGCCCAGTCCTACCGGCTGGGACGGTCTGGATGGCGGCAGCGTCTTCTTCCGGGCACGGTTCCACGATGGAGCCCACACCTGGATGGGCAGCGATGGGAGGCACTATCGAATCACTGAGGATCCGCCCGTGGACCCGTGCCTGCCCGAGGTCCTTCAAAACGCGGGCGCCAAGCTCAAGCTCTACACCGTGACCGATGTCGACCTGAACCGAAACGTCTGCGCCGGCAAGGGCTATCGCACGCAGAACCCCAATGAATGCTCACCGGACAGGGGCGACTTCTATCAAGGGAAGGCCGTGGTCATCCCCGGCTGCTGGCTGCCGGATGGAAGCTTCAACGACGGAGGCGGCGACACACCCTGTTTCACGGCGAGTTGCACGACGGGCGCGGTCGGCGTCTGCGCGCACTGGGGATACCTCCCGGATCAGGAGTGGCCTGGAGGGCCCCCGCTCGCGCGGCTGTTCCAGGCGTGCGTGCGGGCCGCGCGCGCCGACTACAACGGTGACGGTGAGTCCTTCACGTGCCAGGGCACCTACGTCGACTTCGTCGATGGTTATGGCATCCAGACCCAGGACACCTTTGACGGCGGAGGGCTTCCGCCGCTGCTCTTCGAGGCCGCCTGGAACGAGCAAGGCGCCCTGCCCTTCGGAGTCATACCAGGCGGGGAACGCTGTGTGCGGCCACGCTACGCCCCCGCCCCTCTTTCAGAAATTCGAGGAGCGCCAGGAACGAGGCTGAAGGCGAGCTACGACTGCCAGCAACCCGGTGACCCGGCGACTCCCTTGAAGGAGTACTTCGATGGGGGCGTGCCCTTCCTGTTGCTGACCCAGACCTGGAAGAACGAGTACTGCGTCACGGACGATGGGCCGGGGGGCGGGCTCCGCACCCGGTGTCCCTCGTGCAGCAAGGACCCCCTCGGGCCCAAGACCTGTGAGGGTGAGCACTGCGCCCCCCCTCCGATGCCTTGAGCGCCTCTACCCCAGAGAGCTGGGAGCCGCCCCCAGCGTTCGACGAGTACCGCCTCATCCGCCTGCTGGGCCAGGGGGGGATGGGCCGCGTCTACCTGGCCGAGGACACGGCGCTCCAGCGGAGAGTCGCCATCAAGTTCATCGGCGCTGAGCGGCCGGCCCGGCCCAGCGCGAGCGGCTCTTCGCCGAGGCCCGAGCGCTCGCCCGCCTCCGCCATCCGAACGTGGTGACGGTGTACCGGGTCTCCGAAGTGGGCGCCCACCCCTACCTGGTGCAGGAGTTCCTCCCCGGCGTCTCCCTGCGGGGCCTGTCCACGCCGCTCCCCCCGGAGCGGGTCCTGGCCATTGCCCTGGGACTGGGACGGGGGCTGGCCGCCGCACACCGCGAGCATGTGCTCCACCGTGACATCAAACCGGACAACGTCATGGTGCTTCCGGATGGCGAGGTGAAGCTCGTCGACTTCGGACTGGCCCTCTCCTGGACGGCGGATCCGGGGGACGCCGCGCCCGCGGCCCGGCCCCCCGTCCCCATCGCCGGCACGCGCGGGTACATGGCGCCGGAGGCCTTGCGGGGTGAGCCACCCGGCCCGCGGGGAGATGTCTATGGCCTGGGCATGGTGCTTCACGAGCTGCTGGCGGGCCATCGCCCCTTCGACGAGCCCACCGCGAGCGGAGCGGTGGACGAACCGAGTCCCCCCGAAGCGAGCCCCACCGGGCCGGAGCCCTCCGGGAGCGGGCTCGGCGTCCGCCTGCACGCCATCATCCTCCGGTGTCTCGAATACGACCCGGCGCGGCGCTTCGCCTCGGCCGACACGCTGTGCGCGGCGCTGGAGCGCCTGAAGGGGGACGGCGCCCCGGTGCCGATTCCCGCCGGCAATCCCTACCGCGGGCTCCAGGCCTTCGACGCGGAGCACCGGGGAGTCTTCTTCGGACGAGGCGCGGAGATCCGCGCCATCCATGAGCGGCTTCGCGCCCAGGCGCTGGTGCTCGTCGCGGGGGACTCGGGGGTTGGCAAGTCCTCGTTGTGCCGGGCGGGCGTGGCACCGCTCGTCACGCAATTGGGGCTCGGGGACGGCTGTGCCTACACCGTGCTGTCGCTCATGCCCGGGCGCCGGCCCCTCACTGCGTTGGTTGCCGCGGTGGCGGGCCGGCTCGGCCTTCCCGAGGAGACACTGGCGGCCCAGGTGCGTCAGGAGCCCGCCGCAATGGCACGCGCCCTGCGCGCCGTCGGGCCCACGCGAGGCATCCTGCTGTTCATCGATCAGCTCGAGGAGCTGTTCACCCAGAGCGAGCCGGACGAGGCGTCCGCCTTCACGCAGGTGCTCGGGCACCTGGCCATCCTGGCCCGGGGGGTGCGCACGCTGGCCACGGTGCGAGGGGACTCCTTCACGCGGCTGGCGGCGCTGCCGGGACTGGAGGATGAAGTGGCGCGCGCCCTCTTCCTCGTCAAGCCGCTGGGCCCAGAAGGAACGCGCGAGGCCGTGGTCGGTCCGGCGCGCGTGACGGGCGTCGCGTTCGAGACGGACGCCCTGGTGGACACGCTCGTGGCGTCCTCCGCCCACGCCCCGGGTGGACTGCCCATCCTCCAGTTCACGCTCGCCGAGCTGTGGGATGCCCGCGACCGGGAGACCCAGCGCATCCGAGAGGCGTCGCTGGAGGCGCTCGGGGGCGTGGCCGGGGCCCTGGGCCGTCACGCGGACGGAGCGCTGGCGGCGCTGGCCCCGGATGCGCGCCTGGCGGCTCGCGGCCTGCTCCTGCGGCTCATCAGTCCGGAAGGCACCCGGGTCCGGCGGACCACCCGGGAACTCGGCGCAGAGAGTCCCGCCAATCGCACCGCATTGGAGGCCCTGGTCCGGGCGCGGCTCGTCGTGGTCCGGCAGGACGGCGAGACACACGTCCACGAGGTGGCGCACGAAGCCCTGCTCGAGGGTTGGTCCACCCTCCGCGGATGGCTTGATTCGGCTCGCCAGGAGCGGCAGGTGCTCGAGCGGGTGAGGCTCGCCGCGGCCGGCTGGGAGCGCGCGGACGCCCCGCCTCGGCGCTGTGGAGCCGGCGTGAGATGGACGCAGTGACGGCGGCCGGCGAGCTCGCGCTGACGCAGCAGGAAGCGGCCTTCCTCCAGACCTCGCGGCGGGCGCTCCGGCGCACCTTCGCGCGGCGCCTGGGGCTGGCCCTGGCCCTGCCCCTCACGGCGATGGTGGCGGGAGGCGCGACCTGGCTGAAGGGCCGCCACGCACTGGAGAGGACGGTGCAGGCGCACCTGGAGGAAGCCCGGGCATCCATCACCGAAGCCAGGGCCCACCATGCCGCGGCGAAGGCCGCGCGCACGGACGCCTTCCAACAGTGGGACGCGCGAGGCGCGCGTGCCTCACCGGTGCCCCGGTCGCGGGAGACGGAGGGCAGCCGGAAGCGACCTGGACCGAGGCACGAAGGAGCGATGGCCATGCCGACGAGGCCTACCAGCGCGCCACGCAGGCGCTCGACACGGCCCTGCTGCTGGACGGCTCGCGGCGGGAGGCCCGCGACCTGCTCGCGGAGGTCCTGACCGGGCGCGCGGAGCTGGCGGAGTGGTTCTTCCGTCCCGGGCCGCGTCGTGAAGCCCTGCGCAGGCTGGCGAGCCTCGATGACGACGGCACCCGCCAACGCGGGCTCCTCGCGGCGCCAATCCTGGACCTCGCCACGGAGCCGCCAGGCGCGGAGGTCCTGCTCCAGCACGACACGGGCCTGCCCGGAGCGCCCAGGTTGTCTGAGGGAATCTCCCTGGGCCCGACGCCCCTCACGTCGCACGCCCTCGCCACGGGCCCGGGCTCCTATGTCCTCACCTTCCAGGCGCCGGGCCTGACGCGCACCGTCCTGCCGTGGTGCTCGCTTCAGGAGAGAACCTTCAGGCACGCATCCCCCTGCCGCGGGCTGCCGACATCCCGGAGGACTTCGTCTACATCCCGCCGGGGCATTTCCTCTTCGGAAGCAGCGACGACGAGGCTCTGCGGCGCGAGTTCCTCCAGGCGCCCCCGCTCCGGCAGGTGACGACCGAGGGTTACCTCATCGCCCGCCATGAGGTGACGTTCGCCGAGTGGCTCGCGTTCCTCGAGGCGCTGCCTCCCGACGAGCAGCGGCGGCGGACGCCTGGCGTGCGGTCAACGGCCGGCGCGCTGGCGCTCACCCGGGAGAAGGCGGGCTGGCGACTCATGCTGCAGCCCACGCAGCATCCCCTCTACGCAAGCAGCGGCGAGCCCATCCGCTACCCGGGTCGCACCCACCGGGCCGTGCAGGACTGGTTGCGCTTTCCCATCTCGGCCATCTCGCTGGAGGACGCACGGGCGTACCTCGCGTGGCTGGACCGCTCCGGACGCGTTCCGGGAGCCCGGCTGTGCTCCGAATACGAGTGGGAGCGCGCGGCGCGTGGCGCGGACGCCCGCCTGTTTCCCATGGGCGACCTGCTCGCGCCGGACGACGCGAACTTCGATGAAACCTATGGCCGGCAACCGCTGGGCTTCGGTCCCGACGAGGTGGGAGCCCACCCTGCGTCCACCAGCCCCTTTGGGGTGATGGACCTGGCCGGCAACGTCATCGAATGGGTGCAGTCGGTCCGCGAGCCCGGAGAGGCGGTGGCCCGCGGTGGGTCCTGGTACTACGACCGCATCTCCAACCGCTCCAATTCGCGAATGCCCAACGAGCCCTGGTTGAGGGACATCCGCATCGGCCTCCGCGTCTGCGCGCCCGCCCCGGTTCCCCGTCACGCGCCGTGACGTGACCGGAGCCGCTCGCGTCCGGACATGTCCGGACATGTCCAGGACAGGCGTACGCACGCGACAGCGGCACCCCCGCCACTGACATCACCGTGTCAGCGAGGCATGGCACGACGTGTGCTCACGGGAACGCCCGGGCTTACGCAGGGCTCCTCGCCCCCAGCCCAGAAAAAGCCAACCGCCTCAACAGCTCACCCCAGACACACCAACCCACAGCAGTCACCCGACAGGAGAGGGCCCCATGATGTTTGCCATGGACGTGGCGCCAGAGATGACGCTCCCCAGCAATGAGAGCGCTTACATTGCCAAGGTGGATGCACCGCAGTCTGGAGGATACACCCCCAACGGCTTCGAAACGGGGGCCATGCAGCCGGCCAATGACGGCACGGCCTACTCCCTGGCCGTGTACAATAAATCCGCCCAACCGTGGACCTTCTACATCTATCAGACGAATCCGGCTCAGCTGACCGACCCGAACTTCTTCTCATTGGCGTGGCTCGCCACCCCATACGAGATCGTGCCGGGTGCATATTTCATCTTCAAATGGACGATCAACTATACCTTCCTCTGGGCACAGACGGGTACCCTGAAGCCCGACGTGTCGTTCGAGGCAGGGATGTCAATCCCTGCGGATCCATCAGCCGGGGACACCACCTATTTTTCGGTGAGCCCTGGCCCGAACCTGTCGCCTGCACAGCCCTCCGACGATCACGGGACCTTGATGATCCAGGACGATCCAAAGGTCCCCCCCTCCACGTTCTCGGTGGGTATCGGAATGGGGGACGCCGGGACGTTCGCGGTCCAGGCCGGCGCCAACCTCAAGCATTACTTTACACCCACGCCCTCGTACTGGATTGCGGCCGGGGTCGACATGAAAGTGGGGACGGTACTGGACATCCAGACGATTACCGAGACGGCCCCGGTCGTCTACGACGACAATGTCTACTCACTCACCGCAGTACTGAACGACGACAATACGTGGACCATCTCGCAATAATCCTCTCACCGGATGAAGTCTGCCGCGCCTGCATGTTGGACGGCAACATGCAGGCGCCCGGAGTGAAGCGGAAGTAGCGCTGTCCACGGTGATGTGTCGGGGGCGCCAGTTGTCCGGGTGTCGGAACTCCACGGTCTGTCTCCTGTTGAGGCACCAGGCCCGCGCCCCCTCAAGGGGCGTCGGGCCGGAGGTGTCATGGAGCCGCATCGTCAAGCGCTGGAAGGGCGCCCCTCCTCCGGGGCGCGGCCCGCGCATCAAGCACCACCCACGCCCATCCCGTGCTGACACGCACTCCGGCTGCTCCGTCAGTCGGAGGGTTCCGTCACCGCCTCCACTGGCGCCGGTGCCGTCTCGGTCTGCTCGACTTCTCGCCACCACGGGTCGATTGACTTCACCTGGCGCGGCTCGATCGGCTGCCCGAGCCGCGGCATGACCAGCGGCGCATTCGTCGGGGCGAGCTTCACGAGCGTCTCCGCGGGCTCGTCCCAGGAATGGATGGCGAGATTGAACGTGCCCCAATGGACCGGCAAGAAGGCGCCACCGCCCAACAGCTCGTGCGCTTTCAACGCATTCTCCGGTCCGAGGTGAATGTCTCCCCACGCCGGATCCCACGCCCCAACCTCGAGCATGATGAGGTCGAACGGTCCCAGCCGCTGCCGGATCTCGACGTACTCCTGGGTCAGGCCGGTGTCGCCGCTGAAGAAGACGGCGTGATGTGGACCGCGCACCACCATCGACGACCACGCCGTCCGGTTCCTATCGGCCACGCCGCGCCCCGAGAAGTGCTGCGAGGGCGCCGCGGTGATGACAAGGCCGCCGATCTGCGCTGACTCCCACCAGTCGAGCTCGGTGATTCGTTCGGGCGGCACGCCCCACGCCTCCAGGTGCGCCCCCACCCCGAGTGAGGTGACGAACGGGACGCCGAGCGGGATGAGCTGAATTATGGTCGCGTAGTCGAGGTGGTCGTAGTGGTCGTGCGAGATGACGACCGCGTCGAGCGGGGGAAGTTGACCGATTGTCACCGGCGCGGGGTGAAACCGCTTCGGCCCCGCGAAGGGGAGCGGAGAGATGCGTTCTCCCCATACCGGGTCGGTCAGCACGCGCTTCCCATCGACCTCAAGCAGGACGGTGGAATGCCCGAGCCACGTCGCGCGGAACCCGCTCTGCACCGGGCGCAGCCACTGCTCCAGCGGACTGACGATGGGCAGCACGCCCGTCGGCACCCGCCGCTGACCGCCCCAGATGAACTCCTTCATCGTCGAGACAGCGGTGCCCTTCTTCAGCCCCTGACTCACCGGGAAGGTGTTGTGGAACGTCCCGTCCTTGAAGCGCGGCGACGCCTTCATGCGCTCAAGCCGAGCCCCCTGCGCCTTGCTGCCGAGTGCCTGCATGCTCAGTCCCTTTCTATCGCGGCCCAGGAACGGTCGATTCCCCTCCCCCTGTGCCTACCCAGAGCCCAAACGCTGAGTGCTATGCGCGGCGCGGCGAGTATGTGTGAGAGGCGCGCATGGGGCCCACGAGGTCATATAGCGGCGAAACGGGTCGGAATCACCGGAGCATCGCCTACGCCGCTCCTCGCGCGCGAGGGACCTCGGGGCAGGAGTCCTCGAATGAGGTTTCTCCCGCCCCCAAACCTCATGTGGCACGAGGTGCGAGGCGAGGCCTCACGGGAACGCCATGACGGTCGGCGGCGTGGTGCTGGTGAAGAAGTCCGGGAAACTCGCGGTGTAGTGGCTCCCGCTGCCGCTCTCTCCCCAGATGACGCCGGTCTTCGAGCCCGAGACGGTTACCGTGGTGCCATCCGCGGCAATTGCTACGTTCTCCGACACGATGTTGCCCGCCCCCAGGTAGACGCCCAAGCCGCTGCTCCGGATGACGGTCAGTGTGGCCGGGTCCACATGGTGCACGCTGAGGGTGATGGGCGCGCTGCCGCCGAGGCTCGACTTCTTGGTGTAGCTCGCGGCGATTCCCAGCTCGCTCATCGCCACGGACCGCGTCGGCTCATAGACGATGGACGTACCCAGGGTCACGCCGCCGAAACCATACACACACGTCGGGATAGGCTGGCGGAAGAGCCTGACGTCATAGACAGTCGGCGTCACGTTCGGCTGCGGGTAGGCGGAGATGCTGTAGATGCATCCGTCACGCGCCACGGAGGATGCCGCTGACTCTTGCTGCGCCAGCGCGTCGTCCTGCCCGATCACCCCATCTCCTCCGCCGCAGGCAGGAAAGAGAACGGCGGCGCAAAGATAGACAACTCGCTTGAACAATCGCATTCTGCAATAACTCCTTGGCTCACGGGGAAGTCGAGGAAGGTAACAGCAAAGCGATTCTCTTCGTGGACAATCTCCACGCATCCACCCGTTCCGCGATGACACCACGGGGGCGACGATGACCCCAGCGGAGGAGCGCTGCCGCGCAGCAAGCTGCGCCTGGGACGCGTGCGCGTCGACAACGCCACCAACTTCAACACCATGGTGCGGCGAAAGGAGTTCGTCATGGGCGGCGCTGCCTCGCGCCAGGAACTGTACGCCAGCTTCTCACTGGATGGGCCTCCAGGCCCGGCACGCCCAGGCCCTACGCGTCGCGCGGGAGACGACGCCCGCTGAGCGCGGCGAGGTGGATGCGGAATGGAGTAGTATTGGTGCTGATGACGATTCCCAAGAGGGGTAGCCGTCGCGTTCGCATGGGAGAGTCCGAATACGAATGGCGCATCCGAAAGAAGCCAACGTACTCACAGGGAGCCCTCCAGACTCCGATGCGCCTTGCCATTCAAGTAAGCGCAGAAGGGCCCCGACGAGTCCTGGTCGTCGACCTATGCGTCAGCCGCCCCGATAACTGGATTGCACCGCACCAAACGGGCGTGACCCCCGCCCTCGTCCGCGACATCATCAAAGAAGCCCTCGCTGCGGGATGGGCACCGTGCAGTACGGGTTCTGCATTTACATTCCGCTATAGGGTGGTGAAGGACACCATCGGAACGATTTTCTGAAGCGCCCTCCATTACGGTCTCCCACCATCCAACGCAGCCCGGTCACCCGCCCGAGGGCGTCCGAGCACTTCTTCTTCCGCGTCGGGGACGAGCTCACGGTCCATGCCCGAAAAGGCGATCATGGTCAGGTCTGTCGATCAGCCCCGCCCTACTTTCGTCACGAGGTTCAAGAATGGCGATTTGGCAATTCAGAATCGACCTCATCCCAATGAGCGCGCTTCGCGCAAAATTCGGAACGGTGCCCATCTCGGTTCCGCAAGACCTTGCTGAGGATTTTGACTGGTGGTCTGACGCACAACCACCGAGCGGATTCAAGGAGCGTTTAGACTCGATTCTTCCCGGTGCAGGCTCTTGGTCGGAAGAGATGCTTATCTGGGGTGACGAACGAGGCGACACTGCATCTGTTTGCTTCGATGACACTCACAGAGTGCAATGGGTCGGCTTTCGTGTCGATGTCAGGTCAATTTCGCACAGCCTCATCAGAAAAATCTGCGCTCTAGCAAGCGACTGGGGCTGCATGTTGATGGGCAGCACCTATCATTTGATGGCGCCAAACGAAAAAGCAGTCTTGGCTGCAATCGGGCGCTCCACAGCAAAGAGATACATTGAAAACCCTATCGCAACCTTGCTTGGCATGAAGCGTACGAGTGGCGAGGTCATTCAACTTCCCAACAAGAACAAGGGAGATGGCGATCCACCCAAACGCTGAGCGCAGCCTCAGACCGTCGACATCAACTGCAAAGCCTTCCAATGAAATCACAGGAGAATGACGAGGCGAAAGTCGTCAGGATTCTGCATTCCGCAAAGGAACTGCCGTGGCCATCACACGATGGCCAGGTGTGCCTTCCCTAGACTCGGTCGCCGCGCCATACGAATGCCACTGCCACGCTCACCAGTTCGTCAATGCAAGCGCGCGAGTGTCGCGTATCCGCGACGCGAAGTCGGAACCACCGAGGTCTCAGCCCGGCCTTAAGATTCGAGCCCCTTCCGCTCCGCCGTAGTGGATTTCAGGGCACGCGTCCGGGTGGTGGGTCCGAGCGCCTGACCGAGCGAAGCAACAAGTGCCCCGCGCGGTCCCTGCCGCGCCCAAGCACCTTGCTCTGGGCCCCCTCAACAGGGGCCCCACGCTACTCAAGTTCCACCAGCAGGCGCTCGCCGTCCCGAAGAACGCGCACCGGTCGCTGCATTCCCGCTTGGAAGAGCGGCGCCTCCATGGGCCGCACGATGCGGTCTGCCGTGGCCTGGAACTCGGAGTCCTCCGAAGGGAGGCGAATGGTCAGCGAGAAGCGGAGGATGTCGTTGCGCCCGTGGCTGCCCCCGGTCTGCTCCCAACCGAGGATGCGCGCCGTCCCTGACACACCCTGCGTGAGCACCTTTGAGCGCCGTACGTCAGCCCCCACTGTCCACCGAAGCAGGACCACGAGTCCGACGACGACGAGAATACCGGCGATCACGCCCACGATGATGAGTCCCAACATGGCCGAACGCTACCACATGGGAGTCCGGGCCTGAGCTTGGCCGGTCAGTTGGACAGTCGTGCCTTGTGCCCCCCAATATTCGGTCGCCGCATCCTGACCGCGCCAAGTCCAGTCCAGCATGGCGTCAAAGCGATTGAGCGAGGCGTGTTGCCCGTGAACATCAAACCACTGCGTCAGGGGCAGCCAGCTCCAGGCAAGCGCGACTTTCGTTATCGCACGTCAAACTCTACTTCGAGCCGACTCAGCGCTTACGAGCCAATAGCTTGCGAATCTCAGCCAGAGACGCGGTCGTCACAGCGTCAATCCCCTGCTCACCGTCAATGTGAACGATGCGCTCGTGCTTTTCCCGGCGACGAATCGCGGCCAAGTATTGCTTCGCAATCCGCCGCTGCGCCTCATCCGCCTCGAACAGCTCCTCCGCCCCGCCGCGCGCCTTGCGGCGCCGCGCCGCCACCTCGGGCGCCACGCCGACGAACAGCGTCAGGTCCGGAGACACCGCGCACGCATTGACCGCCTCCACCCACTCCATGGGCAGCGACGCGCCCTGATACGCCAGGGACGACAGGACGTACCGGTCACACAGCACGATCTGCCCCGCCGCCAGCGCCGGGAGCACCCGGGCCGTCAGGTGGTCCGTCCGGTCCGCGGCGAACAGCAGCGCCAGCGTCTCCGGGGCCAGGGGCCCTGCCCCGTTCGGCAACCCCAACCGGCCCGTGAGCGCCTGGCGAATCATCGTCCCCACGGGGCCGTCAGACGGCTCCCGCGTGGTCAGCACCGAGTGGCCCTCGGCCCTCAGAGCCGCCGCCAGCCGCTCCACCTGCGTGGTGGTGCCGGCGCCATCGAGCCCTTCCAGGACGATGAACCGCCCCGGGGCCCGCGTCGCGGCGCCCTTGACCCTCTTCCTCGCGGCGCTCACCGGGGGAGCAGCGCCGAGGGGTCGTCCAGCCGCAGCTCGCTGCGCAGGGCCAGCATCGACTCGTATTGCTTCAGCTCGTCCACCAGGAGCTTGCGCCCCGCGCGGTAGCTGATGGCGGCGTAGACGAGCAGCGCCAGGGACGCCAAGGCCGCCGCCCATGCCAGCAGGGGCGTGCGGAGGGAGTCGTAGAAGAGCTTGCCCGACGCGCCCCCCACCAGGGAGGCGATGACGACGGAAACGCCCGCATGGGCGAAGCGCGTCGTGCTCTCGCGGGTGGAAAGACTGGCCTGCAGCTGGTCGAGCCGAGCCCGGAGTTCCTGGGTATTGGAAGTCATCACGGCGCCAAGCACCCTACATCACTGGCGTCGCGGCGTCGAGTCGGCGTCTACCCACCAGCCGGCCGTAGGCCCTCCAACGGCCCCCTGCCCACCTCATCCCCGCCATCACGACCACACACGCCCCCATGCTGGTTGGCTTGCGAGCCACCCTCACCCACGCTACATGCGCGGCTCATGCAGCCCTCCGCCCGAACCGATGCCTCCATGAGTCACGACACAGAGCTCTCCTCCATCGAAGAAGCCATCCGTGACATCCAGGAGGGCAAGTTCGTCATCGTCGCCGACGACGAGGACCGTGAGAACGAGGGCGACCTCATCATGGCCGCGGAGAAGGTCACGCCCGAGCACCTGGCCTTCATGGTCCGCCACACCAGCGGAATCGTCTGCATGCCCATGCTGGCCGAGCGCCTGGACGAGCTCCGCCTGCCGCAGATGGTGTCGGACAACACCGAATCCCACCGCACCGCCTTCACCATCTCCGTGGACTACCGCCACGGCACCCACACTGGCGTGTCCGCCGCCGACCGCGCGAAGACCATCCGCGCCCTGGTGGACCCCAACAGCAAGGCCGACGACTTCCTGCGCCCCGGCCACATCTTCCCGCTCCGCTACCGCGAGGGCGGCGTCCTCCGGCGGGCCGGCCACACCGAGGCCACCGTGGACCTGTCCCGCCTCGCCGGCCTGTCCGCCTCCGGCATCCTCTGCGAGCTCGTGAAGGACGACGGCACCATGATGCGGATGCCGGACCTCAAGGTCTTCGCCCGCGAGCACAACCTGAAGCTCATCACCATCGCGGACCTCATCGAATACCGCCGCCGCAAGGACCGGCTGGTGCGCCGCGAGCCCGGCCAGCAGACCGTCACCACCCGCTACGGCGAGTTCACCGCCCTCACCTATTCGTGGCTGCCCGACGGCGTGAAGTCCCTCGTCCTCGTGAAGGGCGACCCGGCCTCGCGTCCCAGCGCCCTGGTGCGCCTGCACGCGGCCTGTGCCCTGGGTGACGTGTTCGGCTCGCCGACATGCAACTGCAACGCGCTGCTCGACCAGGCGCTGGCGCGCATCGCCCGCGAGGGCTCCGGCGTGCTCGTGTACCTGCCCGGCATGCACGGCGACGACTTCGGCATCCACCACAAGCGCAACAGCGACGGCAGCAGCGGCCCCACGCGCGGCCCCCAGGAGTCGCGTGATTTGGGCATGGGCTGCCAGATCCTCACGGACCTGGGCATCCGCTCGCTCCAGGTGATGACCAACTCGGACATCACCTACCGCGGGCTCGCGGGCTTCGGCCTCACCATCGAGAAGCGCGTCCCGCTCCAGCCGGACTGACGCGCTCCTCTCCGGGCGGACCGGGCTCGAACTCAGCCCAGGTCCGCCAGCGCGCCCTTCACCGCGTCCAGCGTCGCGGGCAGCTCCACCGGCGGATTGGCGTAGCGGCTCGTCACGTCCGCCAGCGCGCCGCGGTGGTAGCCCACCTTGAAGTCAGCGAACTTCAGGCCGTGCGCGGTGGACACCACCGCCACGCGTGAGCCCCGGGCAATCACGCCCTGCGCCACCAGCTTCTCCAGCGCCGCCAGCGCCACGCCCGTGTGCGGGCACGTGAAGGTGCCCTCGCGGTCGGCTCGCGCCGCGGCGTTGGCCAGCTCGGACTCGGTGGCGTCCTCCACCACGCCGTCGAAGGCCTTGAGCACCTTCACCGCGCGCTTGAAGGACACCGGGTTTCCAATCTGGATGGCCGACGCCAGCGTGGGCTCGGCCTGCAACGGCACCAGCTCCTGGAAGCCGCCCCGGAACGAGCGCGCCAGCGGATTGGCCCGCTGCGCCTGCGCCACGGCGATGCGCGGCCGGCGGGTGATGAGCCCCAGCGACAGCATCAGCTCGAAGCCCTTGCCCAGGGCGCTGGCGTTGCCCAGGTTGCCACCCGGAATCACCACCCAGTCCGGCGGCTCCCAGCCCAGGTCCTGGCAGAGCTCCACGGCGACCATCTTCTGGCCCTCGATGCGCAGCGAGTTCATCGAGTTGGCCAGGTACAGCCCCGTGTCCGCCGTCACCGCCTGCACCAGCTTCATGCAGCCGTCGAAGTCCGTGTCCAGCGACAGCACCCGCGCGCCATTCGCGATGGGCTGCACGAGTTGCGCGAGCGACACCTTGTTGCGCGGCAGGAAGACCACCGCCGGAATCCCCGCCGCCGCGCAGTAGGCGGAGAGCGCCGCGGACGTGTCACCCGTGGAGGCACACGCCACCGCGCGCAGCGGAACGCCCCGGGCGCGCATGTGCTTCACCGCGGAGACGAGGACGGTCATCCCCCAGTCCTTGAAGCTGCCCGTGGGCGAGACGCCGCACTCCTTCAAATCCAACGCGGCCAGCCCCAGCTCCGCCGCCATGCGCGGCAACGGCTTGAGCGGCACCCGCCCCTCGCCGAGCGAGACGATGTCCTCCACCGGGAGCTGCGGATACGCCCACTCGCGCTTGCCCCACACGCCCGAGCCATCCGGCAGGCGCGCCGAGCCGAAGCGCGTCTCGAACCGGCGCTTCCACTCCGCCGCGGACACCGTGCTCAGCGCCTTCACGTCATGCGCGACCTCCAGCAGGCCGCCGCAGCGCGGACACCGGTACACCACGTCCAGCAGCGAGGCTCGGAAGTCACAGCCCTCACTGCACGCGAACTCCGCGCGGAAATCCGACGCCAACCCCTCGCTCATGCCTCCTCCTGTGCCCTCGTTCCACACTCCGGGCAGGACTTACCGACCCGCACGCGAGTATGACACGACGCGCAAGAGCGCCAGCCCTCGTCGTCAGCCGAAGGTCTTCCAGGCGCCGCTGCCACCGCGGGCTTCGCGCGGGGCAGCCGCATGCCGCAGTTGTCGCAAAGCAATCCCGCCGCCTGGGTGTTGCGGCAATAACGGCAGACCACCGCGCCCACCGGCGCCGCGGTGCGCACGCCGTCATCCGGGGCTCGGCCGGTGTCCAGCTCGGTCATGGGCGTCACAGGGATGGCCCCCATGTCCCGGGCGCGCGTCAGCTGCAGGTCGGGCACCATCTGCACCGGCAGGTCCGGCCCGGAGCGCAGCCGCGTCAGGTCCAGGTCGGGGATGACGGTGGTCTCCACCGGGGCTTTGCCGCCTGCATGCGGTGTCACTTCCAGCTCCGGCAGCGTCGCGACGGGGGCGGATGCGACCGCCACGGCCGAGGGGAAGCGCTTGCCGCAGACGTCGCACTCCGTCCCTTCGGGCTGAACGTGGTCGCAGAGCGGACAGATAATCATGATGTGCGAACGTTAGCGGGCCGCCGCCGACATGGCGAGCAAGCGGACAGCGAGCATGCTCCCCACCTCGCTGGGTCAGGCGCCACCCGAGCCTGGGACCTCCCCCTGGGGCTGGCTCTGGCCCGTCATCGGGACGAAGCGCACCGGCAGCAGGGACTCCACCTGGGGCACCTCGCCAGAGCGGAGGGAACGCTGGATGCGCAACAGTTGCTGGGTGCCACCCTGCGGGCCCACCGGAATCAGCATCCGTCCGCCCGGCTTGAGCTGGGAGAGGAGTTGCAGCGGGACGTCTTGCGGCGCCGCGGCGGCCAGGATGGCGTCAAAGGGCGCGTGCTCGGGCCAGCCCAGCGCCCCGTCCCCCTCGCGGAACGACACGTTGTCGAAGCCCTGCTCGCGCAGCACCTGCCGCGCCGACCGCGCCAACTCCGGGACGATCTCCACGGTGAAGACTTCACGGCACAGCAGGGACAAGAGCGCCGTCTGGTAGCCAGAGCCGGTGCCGACCTCCAGGACGCGCTCGTCTCCCTGGAGCTGGAGCGCCTCGGTCATCAGCGCCACCACGTAGGGCTGGCTGATGGTCTGCCCATGGCCGATGGGCAACGGGACGTCCGCGCTGGCCTCCACCCGCAGGGCCTCCGGCACGAAGTCCGCGCGATTCAGCCGCGAGATGGCGTCCAGGACACGCCGGTCCTGAATGCCATGCCGCGACAGGTAGTCAGCCCTTCCCCAGTCACCCATGCCTCTAGCCTAGCCATGACAGGCCAGACGGGCATGGCGGGAAGCCGGGGACACGCGCTTTCGGGGCCCGGCCTGTTCAGGCCTACCCCACCCTCGCGAGCGCGAGCCGCCCTTCCCAGCGCTCCTCGAGCGCCTTCACGAGGCCCTGGTTCTCCTTCGCCTTCATCCCCGGGTCCTTCTCGAGGATGCGGCGCGCCTCGGTCTGCGCGATGGAGAGCAGGTCCCCGTCCCGCGCCAGGTTGGCCACCGCCAGCTCGGGCAGGCCACTCTGGCGCGTGCCCAGGAACTCACCCGGGCCACGAATCTCCAGGTCCTTCTCCGCGATGACGAAGCCGTCGCTGCTCTGCTCCATCACCGTCAGGCGCTCGGCGGACTCCCAGGAGCGCGCGCTTCCGGCCACCAGGTGGCAGAAGCTCGCCGCCGCGCCGCGCCCCACCCGGCCCCGGAGCTGGTGGAGCTGCGACAGGCCGAAGCGCTCGGCGGACTCCACCACCATGACGGACGCGTTGGGCACATCCACGCCCACCTCCACCACGGTGGTGCAGACCAGCAGGTGCAGGCGCTTGTCGCGGAAGTCCTCCATGACGGAGTCCTTCTCCTCCGCCTTCATCCGCCCGTGCAGCAGCCCCACCTTCGCGTCGGGGAACACCTTGCGCAGCTTCTCCAAGCCGCGCGTGGCGTCCTCCAGGTCCAGCTTCTCCGACTCCTCCACCAGCGGGTACACGACGTAGGCCTGGCGCCCCTTGGCCAGCTCCGCGCCCACGGATTCGTAGACGAGCGCGCGCTGCTTGTCGTTGAACACCCGCGTCTTGATGGGCGTCCGGCCCGGCGGGAGCTGGTCGATGACGGACAGGTCCAGGTCGCCGTACAGCGTCATGGCCAGCGTGCGGGGAATGGGCGTGGCCGTCATCACCAGCACGTCCGGCTTGGGCCCCTTGCTCATCAGCGTGTGCCGCTGGAGCACGCCGAAGCGGTGCTGCTCGTCGATGACGACGAGGCCCAGGCGCTCGAAGGAGACGTCGTCCTGGAGCAGCGCGTGCGTGCCCACGGCCAGGTGGATTTCGCCTCGGCCCACGGCCTCGCGCACCTGGCGCTTGGACTTCGCCGTGCCCGCCGCGCTGATGAGCCCCACGCGGTAGCCCAAGGGCTCCATCACCTTGCGGAAGTTGCGCTCGTGCTGCTCCGCGAGGATCTCCGTGGGGGCCATGACGGCCACCTGGTAGCCGGCCTGCAACGCGATGAGCGCGGAGACCATGGCCACCGCCGTCTTGCCGCTGCCCACGTCGCCCTGGACCAGCCGGTTCATGGGCTCCTCGCGCGCCATGTCCCGGCAGAGCTCCTCCACCACCCTCGCCTGCGCGTCGGTGAGCTTGAAGGGCAGCGCCCCGCGGGCCTTCGCGAGCCGGGGCTCGGAGACGTCGAAGGAGATGCCGACCTCCGCCTTCACGCCCTGCCGCTTGAGCGCCATCCCCAGTTGGAGGAAGAACAGCTCGTCGAACGCGAGCCGCCGGTGCGCGGGGCTCTGGTGCGCGTCCAGCGCCTCCAGGTCCGCGTCTCCAGGTGGGAAGTGGATGAAGCGGAGCGCGTCCGGCAAACCCATCAGGTCCAGGCGGCGGCGCAGGTCCGGGGGGAGCGGGTCATCCAGTTCGTGCGCGTACTGCTCGCCCACGCGGGAGGTCAGCTCGCGGAAGGAGCGCTGCTCGCCACGCTCGAAGCCCGGGTACACGGGGACGATGCGGTTGAAGTGGACCGACGCCGTGGACTCGATGTCCTCGGCCGGTTCGATCTCCGGGTGGGCCATCTCCCGGCCCGACATGGTGGCGCGCACCTCGCCGGAGAGGACGATGCGCTTGCCCACGGTGAACCGGCTCTTCAGCCAGGGGCCCGCGTTGAAGTACGTGGCGGCGATGCTTCCCGAGCGATCCCCCACGACGGCGCGGAACATGCGCCGGCCCTGACGGCCCGGCACGAAGTCGGCCACCTTGACGATACCCACGGTGACGCCGCGCTCGCCGGGCTCCAGTTCCGCGATGGTGCGCAGTTGGCGGCGATCCTCGTAGCAACGCGGCAGCATGAAGAGGATGTCGCCCATGCGGCGCAGCCCCTTCTTGTCGAGCGCGGAGACGAGCCGGGGCCCGAGTCGCTTGCCCAGTGTCTTCAGCGGCGACGACAGCGGACCGGAGCGTGGTGCGATGGACAGGAGCTTCGCCTCCGAACGGGAGGCCTCCGCCGCCACGGCCCGCTTCTTCTTCCGCTGGGCCTTCTCCTTGCGCGTCTTCGCGCCGGGGACTGCCTCCGCCCCCGTATCGAGCGTGGCCTGCCGAGGCCCTGGCTTCGCCTTCGACGTTGGCGCGCCCGGGCGGCCACTGGAGAAGCCGGGAGCGGCGACGTTGGGTTGAGCGGGCCGCGCCGGTGCGGCCATTCGAGGCGTACGGGCCGGCAGGAGGTCCGAGTCGCTCGCGCCCGGACGACCTCGCGGTCCGTCTGGGTGCATGCGAGGCATGCCGGTATCGGCGGCGGCGCCTCCTCGCCGTGGGGCCGCGGCGTTCGGGCGCTGCGCACCTGCTGCCGGTTCCCCCCCGCGCCATCCGGCCACTGGGTTCGCGTGCGGCTTGCCAGCCATCCGCATCACGTCCGCGCCGCGCTGTCGCCGGAATCGAGCGCGTAGGTCCGTCACCGCCCGAAGGCCACGCGCCAGGACGCGGTGCGCCTCCGCTACGCTCGGCTCGAGGTCCACCGCCCTGCTCGAAGTCTGGCGCGCCCCGCCCCTGCACCGGGACAGGGCCGCCACGAGCAGCGCCCGCCGCCGAAGGCCGCGACGAACCCGGCCGCGACTGCGTCCCGGGCAACGGCTCCGACGACTTCCAAGGCGGCACATACCCAGGAGGCGTGCCATCCGCCGCCACCGGAATCCCCTGCGCGGGCGCCAGTCTCGGCCGAGCCGTGCCCTCCATCGCCACACCGTGCAGCTCCACGGGCAGCTCCACGCCGCTGACCTTCAGCCCGGCCACGACGCGGCGGAGCGCGGCCTTGCGGCGCTCCGGCATGGCGTGGTCCACGTCGGCAGCGCCGCCCGCAGGTGCTCCAGCGCCCGTGCATCCACGCCGCTGGCCCCGGCGAGCGCGCGCTCCAACACCGGGCGCAACGACTTCACGGTGGCCAGCATCGCGAAGTCGCGCTGGCACACGTACCGGAGGGGTCCAACAAGGCTGGCGAGCGGGTGGTTCACGCGGGGGGTTCCGCCGTACATCCTACGGAACGGGGATGACGTCTCCCACAAAACGCGACCGGGGAAGCAAGCCGTGGCCCGCTCCCCCGGTCACTCACTGACGATTCCGAGGTTCAGCCCTCGCCAGGCGCCGCCTCTTCCGTGGGCTCCTCGAAGCGGATCTCCTGGATCTCCAGCTCGCGCACGCCGCCAGGGCTCTGCACCGTGGCGATGTCGCCCACCTTCTTGCCGATGAGCGCGCGCGCCACCGGCGAGGTGACGGCAATCCAGCGCTTCTTCAGGTCGGCCTCGATCTCACCGACGAGCCGGTAGCTCACCGGCTTGTCCGTCTCGGTGTCGATCAGGTCCACCGTCGCCCCGAAAACGACCTTGTCGCCGCCCAGCTTCGCCGGGTCGATGACCTCCGCGCGGGCAATCCAGTCGTTGAGGGTCAGGATGCGCCCCTCGATGTGCGACTGCTTCTCCTTCGCCGCGTGGTACTCCGCGTTCTCGCGCAGGTCGCCGTGGGCGCGAGCGACCTCGATCTCGCGCGAGATCTTCCCCCGCTCCACGGACTGGAGGTGCTTCAGCTCCTCCTTCAGCTTGCGCAGTCCGGACGGGGTCATCGGGATGTTGTCGCTCCCGCTGCTCATCGACACAGCTCCTTCCACCACTCCCAGGTTCAAGACGATGGAGGGCCGGCGCTCCACCAAGAGCCCGGCCCCCGCGACCAAAAGCCCAATGTAGGGAACCACTGACAAGTTGGTCAATGAAACCCGTACAGGGAATGGGAGATGGACTGGGCGCGCGCCCGGTGACCCGCTAGTCTGCCCCCGTGCTGTCCGTCCAGGAATTGCGCGCGCTCGGTGCCGCCCTGCCCTCCAGTGCCTTCCAGCGTCAACTGGGGCCATTCGCACTCATCCAGCGCCCGCCCTCCGAGGCCTCGACAGCGGTGCTCGCCCCCACGCGTATGGCGGCGCCCTCGGAAATCGAGCAGGGCATGCTCTCCCTGCTGTTCGAATTCGAACACCTGCGCGTGGCCACGCTGCCGCCGCTGAACGCCACGGACCGGCTGCGCATTGGCCGCCGCATGGACTGCGACCTGGTGGTGGATGACGCGTCCGTCTCCAAGATGCACGCGGAGCTGCGGTGGAACGAAGCCGACCAGCGCTGCACCGTGCAGGACCTGGGCTCCACCAACGGCACCTTCCTCAACGCCCGGGCGCTGGCCGGCCGCGAGGCGGTGCTGCGCGACGGTGACATCCTGAGCGTGGGCAACGTGCAGTTCTGGTACCTGCTCACCCGCACCCTGCATGAACGCCTGCGCGCGGGAGAAGCCACCGGGCTGGGCTCACGCAGCGGCTGAGCCGTCACGCACCTTCCGCGCGGCCGGCGTCCCGTCGGCTATGGTGTGCCCGGGCCGCAACAGGGGGCGCACATCCATGGCCGCTGAGCCAGAAGAGCACGAGCTACGGGAAACGGTTCGCAGGTTGGAGTCGACGGTCGCAACGCTGGAGGCACGCCTGGCCCGGTTGGAAGAGGCGCAGTCGCGTCCCTCCGCGCTCCCGCGTCCGCTGTTCACCCGCCCCCTCCCCGCGCAGCCCACACCCGTGGCGTCCACGCCGCCGCCCGCGAAGCGGGACCTGGAGGCGCACCTCGGCACGTACTGGCTGAGCCGGGTGGGCATCGTCGCCCTCATCATTGGCATCGCGTACCTCATCACCAACTACTTCGGTGAGCTGGGGATGCTGGCGCGGGTGGCCGCCGGCTACCTCTTGAGCGCCGGGCTGAGCGCCTTCGGCCTGTGGTTGTCGAAACGGCACGAGCTGTTCGGCCGCATCGTGTTCGGCGGCGGCCTGGCCCTGGCCTACTTCGTCACCTACGCGCTGCACTTCCTGCCCTCGGTCCGCGTCATCGAGAGCCAGACGCTGGCCTTGATGCTGCTCGCGGCGGTGGTGGTGGCCATCGTGGTCATCGCGCAGCGCATGCACTCGGAGACGGTGGCCGGCATCGCGCTCTTCCTCGGGCTGCACACGGGGATGATGAGCGACATCACCACCTTCACCCTGCTGTCCACGACGATGCTGGCTGCGGGCGCGCTCTACTTCCTGGTGCGGAACCGCTGGGTCGTGGTGCCCCTGTCCAGCCTCGTCGCTGTGTACTCCACCCATATCGTATGGGCCCTGCGCAACGACACCGTGGCCCCGGGTGGGACGGAGCGCGAGCGGCTGGTGCTGAGCCTGTGCTTCCTGGGCCTCTACTTCATGCTCTTCACGGTGGCGCTGCTGGCGCGGCCCCGCGAACTGTCCACCCAGGCCTGTCTGGCCTTCGCGCTGCTCAACTGGTTGGGGCTGTTGCTGCTCGGCGGCTATGAAGTCGCGCAGTTCAGCGACGGACGCGTCTTCAGCTTCTTCGTCGTCCTGGCGCTGAGCCAGGCGGGAAGCGCCATGGTCGCGAGGCAGCAGCACGCGCCCCGGCCGCTCTTCCACGCCTATCTCCTGCTCTGCGCGCTCACCTTCGCCGCGGCGATGCCCGCCGAGTACAGCCGCTCCGGGCTGGTCATCGCGTGGACGGTGACGGGCCTCGCCTCCGCGCTGACCGCTGGCAGCCTGGGCGCACCCGTCCTGCGCTGGGCGGGGCTCCTCATCCTCTGCGTCGCGCTGGGCGCCTGCTTCTTCCTGGTCCCGAAGCACGCGCTGCTGTACGCCGCGCTGCTCGCGGCCTTCGTGTTGACCGAGCGCGCGCACCTGCTCCCGCTGCCGCACATGGCGGCATTGGGGTCCTCGGACGGCGAGAGGCTGCTGCGCCCGCTCGGCGCGGCGGGCACGGGACTGGCCCTGGTGGGGCTGGTGGGCGCCTGGATGCCCAAGGGTCTGACGACGCTGGGCTGGGTGGTGGCCGCGTTCGGCCTGTTCGGCCTGGGCTTCGCCGTGCGCGAGCGCTGGTACCGGCTGGCGGCGCTGGCCGTCCTGGGGCTCGCGCTGCTCCGCCTGCTGCTGGTGGACATGGCCAGCCTTCCGACCAACCAGCGCATCCTCACGTTCATCTTGCTTGGCGTGATGATGCTCGTCATCTCGTACACTTACACCCGGCTGAGAGACCGCAAGGGCTGACCATGTCCACCACCCCACGCGACGAACGCGACTACTTCGAGCGCATCTACACCGTCACCGAGCAGGTGCCTCGGGGACAGGTGGCCACCTACGGGGACATCGCCGTCATCGTCGGCGACGGCTGCGATGCCCGCGTCGTGGGACATGCACTGGGCGCGTTGGGCGCCCGCGCGGACAGCGTGCCCTGGCAGCGCGTCATCAACCGGACCGGCGGCATCAGCACCTCCGGTTACGGACAGCGCGAGGCCCTGGAAGCGGAGGGCGTGACCTTCGACGAACGCGATCACGTCCGCATGGAGGCGCATCACTGGACGGGGCCTGGTGAGTCCTGGGTCCGCGCGCATGGCTTCCAGCCCTTGCCACCGCGCGCCGCGAAGCCGACTGACGCGCAATTGAATCTGTTCTGAACAGGCGCTCGCCCTCCCGGCTGCTTGCAGACAGGCGCAGACGCGCGAAAGTTCGGATTCCGGCCACCGGGCCGGCGTCCAAACATGTCGCTCGCGCTGATCCGCTGGGGTGTCTTCCTCCTTCTGAGTCTGTTCGCGCCCCATGCCCTCGCCGCCGAGGCAAAACCGCGGCGCAGTGAGGCGAAGGGGGCCCGACTCGTGCGTCTCAAGAACGGGCAGATGCTCCATCGCGACGCCGCGGCCGCGTACCAACAGATGAAGGCCGAAGCGCGCTCGAAGAACATCTACCTCTGGGTCCGCAGCGGCTACCGCTCCCACGCGAAGCAGCGCCGGCTCTATGAGCGCTACCGCAAGGGCAAGGGACCGCAGGCGGCGCGGCCCGGGCGCTCCAATCACCAACGTGGCCTCGCGGTGGACCTGGTCATCGGCGGCGTCAGCACGCCCACCTATGAGTGGCTCGTGTCCAATGCCTGCCGCTTCGGCTTCAAGCGCACGGTTCGCTCGGAGCCATGGCATTGGGAGTACCACCCGCGCACCACCCGCGAGCCCGAGCCGGGCCGGGACTGCGTGGGCCGGCCCTTGAAGCGCCCTCGCCCCGAATCGCCTCCCGTGGCGAGCACCGAGAAGAGCTGACCCGCATACGTCCGTCGGGCGGGGCCGCTAGCGCCACCGTGGGGTGACGTCAATCGTCCCCGGGACGCATTCCGACCTCATGGGTTGGGGCCTCACCAGGAGGGGGGACTGATTTTTATCAGACACATGGACTACGGTGGGCGGCCATGCTCGTCGTCCCATCCAACCTCGAAGCCGTCACCGTCCATGCGGAGGGGGCGCTCTGCACGCGAGTCGCCACGGTTCCCTCGGCGGGCGGGATGTTGCCCTCGCAGGTGCGCATCAATGGCCTGCCCCTGTCGCTGCAACCCGGCTCGCTGCGGGCGTCCGTGGTGCACGGCCCCACAGGGCTCGCCGTGCGCGACCTGCGCCCCACCTATGACGTCCAACTCCCGCCGGAGGTCGACGTCCCCTTGGAGCACCGCGCCCTGGAAGAGGCGGAGCACCGGCTCGCCGACCTCACGGGCCAGCTCTCGCGGCTGAACCAGGAGCTGACGGACCTGGCGAAGCTCACGCCGGGCTTCCCGCCCCCGAAGAAGGACGCGCCAGAGCCCCGGGACGCCCCGGTGTCCGCGCTGCTGTCACTGATGTCCTTCGTGGACACGGAGCTGGCCGCGCTCCACGCGCGGAAGCTGGACCTGGAGCGGCAGCAGCGCGACGCGGAGGCGGAGCTGCGCTTGCGGCGCAGTCGCGTGGCCGAAGCCTCGTCGTCCGTGCGCGGTCAGCGCGCCCGCGTGTACCGCGCGGTCGTGCTGACCCTGTCTGGCCCGCTCCCCGCGGACCAGGGGGCGCGGCTCACGCTCGAGTACGCCGTCCAGGGCGCGCGCTGGGTGCCCACCTACGACCTGCGCCTGCCGCGCACGCTGGAGGAAGGCGCGCTGCGCATGCGCGCGTCCGTGCTCCAGCGCACCGGCGAGGACTGGACGGGGGTGAAGCTCGCCGTCTCCACCGCGGACCTCGCCCGGCACGCGGAGGTGCCGGAGCTGAAGGCGCTGCGCATCGGCCGCAGCCAGCCGCCCCCGGCCCGCTCGGGCTGGCGTGAGGCACCGCCGGGGCTCGATGAGCTGTTCGCGGGCTACGACGCGACGCGGTCGCCGTCCCCCGTCCAGCCCGAGTTCCTCGCGGAGCCGGCGCCCGTTCCCGCCGTCCGTGAACAGCCCAAGAAGAAGGTCAGCGCCATGCCCATGGCGCCTCCGCCACCCGCGCCCGCGCCGATGTTCGACCTCGCGGAAAGCGCGGCGCCGCCAGGAGCCATGCCCCGACGTGCTCCGTCGGCGCGCCCCAGCGCCGCCATTGTCCCCGCCATGAGTTCCCGAGGCGGAGCCATCGCTCCGCGCGCCAGCAAGCCGCGTGCGCCCATGGAGACGGAGGTCGAGCCCGAGGCGTCCTACGACGAAGAGGAAGGGCTCAGCATGGACGACGCCGCCCTGGGGGGCGGTGGCGGCGATGAGCGGCATCCCTCGCGACAGGAGCCGTCCGATGGGCTGCTGGACTACGACCGGCTGGCCATGCCGCCCGCGGATGACCCGAGCGCGCGTGGCCGGCTGCGGCCCCGTTCCTCGGACGTCACCCGGGAGTTCCAGGCGCTGGTGGAAGTCCACGCGCAGATTGACATCAGCGTACGCGTCGCGATGAGCCTGCAAGAGACGTCCACGGTCTGGGCGATTCCTCCGCCCGTCTGGTCCCAGCCGCCCCGCACCTCGTCGCCACACTTCGACGCGCGCTTCGACGTGGAGACGCTCGCGGATGTGCCCTCGGATGGGGCGTGGCACACCGTGCCGGTGCTCTCCGTGCCCGTGGGCCTGTCCGCCGAATACGTCTGCGTCCCCTCCGTGGAGCCCCGTGCGTTCCGCACCGTGCGCGTGGAGAACCGGACCCCGTATCCGCTGCTGGCCGGTCCCGTCGACGTCACGCTGGAGAACGAGTTCCTGATGACGTCTCCCCTGCCCACCATGGCCCCGGGCTCGACGCAACGGCTGGGGCTCGGCGTGGAGGAGTCCATCAAGGTCGCGCGCAACACGCGCTTCGACGAGGCCACCGGCGGCATGTTCGGCGGCTCCACGATGCTGACGCACCACGTGTCCGTGGAGCTGGCCAACCGGCTGAGCAACCGCATCGTGGTCGAGGTGTGTGAGCGCGTGCCCACCGTGCCCGCGAACACGGAGAAGGACATCAAGGTGGAGGAGCTGGAGGTCGCCCCGCTCTGGCAGCGGCGCGTGCCCCTTCCGGGCGAAGTGAAGGTGGAGGGCGAGCGCGCGTGGCGCGTGGTGCTCCAGCCCGGTGAAGCGCAGACGCTGAAGGCGACGTGGACCGTGAAGATTCCAGGCAACAAGATGCTCGGCGGCGGCAACCGGAGGACATGATGGGCACCCCATTCACACTGCCGGTGGTCAAGGTCACCGTCCTCGAAGACCGGGCGCTCGTCGAGCGTCGCGGCGAAGTCCCCCTGTCCGTGGGCACGCAGCGGCTGGTCATCCAGGGCCTGTCTCCGCTCGCCGTGGACCGCTCGCTCCAGGCGAAGGTGGCCGGCGGCACCATCTCCCAGGCCCGCATCCGCCGGGCCGCGAAGCCGCAGCCGCCCGAGGCCGAGCGGGAACACCGGACCGCGCTCAGCCAGCGCGTCGCCGAGTTGGAGCAGGAGCTCCGGCGCGTGGAGGCGGACGAGGCACGGCTGACGGCACGGCAGCGGCTTCTGGACACGGCGCGCGTGGACGTGCACCGCGCCATCTCCGAGCAAGCAGGCGCGGGCCAGGCGCGGGCGGAGACCTGGCGGGAGCAACTGGAGACCGTGCGGCGCGAGCAGGCGGCGGCGGACACGGCGCTCCGAGAGACGCTGCGTCAGAAGCAGGGACTGCGGGCGCGTCTTGAAGAAGCGCGCGCGTCGAATACCCAGGTCGAACCCTGGGCGCCGCCGAAGGTCGACGTCCAGGCCGAGCTGGAGGTGGGCCACCCCACCGGCGGTCCCGCCACGCTGTCCATCACCTACCTGGTGCCCTGCACCGCGTGGCGGCCGTCCTATCGCGCCACGCTGGCCCGCGAGGCCTCTGGCGAATCCGTCACCCTGGAGTGCGAGGCCGTCGTGTGGCAGCGCACCGAGGAGGACTGGAAGGACGTGGAGCTGGCCTTCTCCACCGCGCGGCCCACGCTGGGCGCATCGCCGCCGCGGCTCCAGGAGGACCGGCTGTGGCTGCGGGACAAGACGGAGCGGGAGAAGCAGGTGGTGGAGGTGACCCTTCGCGAGGAGGTCATCCAGACAGCCGGCGAGCCCGGCGTGGCCCGGCGCGAGGATGCACTGCCGGGCATGGATGATGGCGGCGAGCCCCTGACGGTGCCAGCGCCCCATCGGGCCACGGTGCCCGCGGATGGCGAGCCCTACCGCGTTCCCCTCTTCCAGTTCACCGCGCCCGCGGCCTCCGAGTTGGTGGCCATTCCCGAGCAGTCGCCCCTGGTGCACCGGGTGGCCCGCTTCGACAACACCGGCCCCACGGTGCTGCTGGCGGGGCCCGTGAAGCTGGTGCGCACGCACGGCTATGTGGGGCGCGCGCAGCTCCGCTTCACCGGCAAGGGTGAGCGCGTGAAGCTGGGCTTCGGGAGCGAGGACGCGCTGCGCGTGGCGCGCACGGAGGACGTGGCGCGGGAGACGAGCCGGCTCACCGGCCGCAAGGTGACGACGCACAAGGTCCGGCTGTTCCTCTCCAACATGGGTGCGCGGCCGACACCGGTGGCCATCGAGGAACGGATTCCTGTCTCCGAGGTGGAGTCGGTGGAGATTCAGTTGCTGCGGGAGAGCACGAAGCCCGCGCCCGCGCGCGTCAGCGAGGATGGCATCGTCCGCTTCGAGCTGACGGCCTCGCCCCGTTCGCAGCAGGAGCTGGCGATGGACTACGTGGTGTCGAGCGCGGCGAAGGTGGCTGGACTCTGAGCAGGCTCGAGTTCCACCGCGCGACAGCCCCGGGGGGTGGGGACTTCCGCCGTGATGACGGCGGGAGCATTCATCCCCCGGGAGGAAGCCCCATGAGCGTCACTCGCGCGGTGTGCACCTTCGGCTTGCTGGTGTCTGCCTGCCTGTCCTCTCCGGCCCAGGGGGCAGAGCCGCCCCCGGAGCAGGAAGCGACGCTCCCACCGCCACAGCTCGCGGTGGAGGTCGGTGGGACGCTGTCGCCGATGCGGCATCCCGCGACGGAGGTGCCGACCATGCGTTCTCGCGTGAAGACGGTGAACGCCCGGAATCGTGCGGCGCGCCTTTCGGGTGGGCTCCACTTCAACCTCGTCCGCGGCTCCGACCGGAGCGACTGGTGGTGGACGAACGGCATCGACTGGTACCTGGCGGGTGGTGACGTCCAGGTCCTGGCGCTACGGCCGGGGTTGGAGAAGCGAATTTCCCTGACGCGCGACGTGACGCTCGGGGTGAGCGCGTTCGGCAGCGCGGCGGAGGTCTCCCTGCCCACGGGGCGGATCGGGCAGATGCAACCGGGCGACCCGGGCTACACGCCCATTGGCGGCAACAACTTCTACGAAGGCCGCATGCGCAAGTGGGGCTTCGGCGCGGGCGGACTGGCCGCGCTCCAGGTGCGGCTTGGCCGCCATGTGCACGCCCGCCTCCACGGGGGCTACACCCATTACTTCAAGAAGGCGGATGGGCTTCAGCCCACGCCCGAAGCAGAGCCATTCACGGTGTCACTCGACGGCCCCTTCGCGGGGGCGTTGATAGGGCTGGCGCTCTAGCGCAGAGGCGCTCCGGGCCCGTGAAGGAATCAGGCGACGTCGCGAACCAGGTCACGGACCTGCCTCGCCGCGAGCCCTTGAGGCACGAGTTGGAAGAGCACGTTGCGAATGAAGCGCCCCGCCGGACTCTCCCACTGAGCCACGCGGCCCAGGCTCCAGGAGCGCGTCACGAAGCGGTTGGCGCGCTCACGCCGTCGCTGCTCATAGGCCGCCAGCGCCGCGTCCACGGGTCCCTCGCCCGCCAGGAGTTCCGCCAACACCACGGCGTCCTCGATGGCCTGGCACCCGCCCTGCCCCATGTTGGGCGTCATCGGATGCGCGGCATCCCCCAGCAGCGTCACCCGGCCCCTGCTCCAGCGGCTTGCCGGAGGCCGGTCTTGGATGTCCGTGCGGATGATGTTCGCCTCATCCGTCGCGGCAATCAGGTCCGCGATGGGCGCGTGCCACCCACCGAAGATGGGCTGCAACCGGGCCCGAGACTCGCCGGGAGCATCCTGCCCTCCCGCCGGTGCATTCTGCGTCGCGAACCAGTACGTCTGGCCGAAGCCAATGGGGACCACGCCGAAGCGCGCCCCGGGTCCCCACGTCTCTGAAACGAGTCCGGGCGTCGCGCTCGGGACGTCCGAACACACGCCCCGCCAGCTCGTGTAGCCCGAATAGCGCAGCGGCGCGTCGCCCAGCAGCGCCCCTCGAACCACCGAGCGCAGCCCGTCCGCGCCCACCAGCGCATCGCCTGTCACCGAGCTGCCGTCCGACAGGTGCACCGTCACCGTCTGGCCGTCGTCGTGGAACGCCGTCACGGTGCGGCCCAGGCGGACGTTGTCCTCTCCGGCATGCGCCAGCAACACGGACTGGAGCCGCGCCCGGTGGATGCACACCAGCGGCAGCCCCAGCTCCTCCTGAATCCGCGCCACCGGCAGTCGCGTGAGCGCCGCGCCCGACGGCTTCAGAATCGCGCTGTCGGTGGGGCACGCACCGGCCTGGGCTACCTCGTCACACAGGCCGATGCGACGCAGGGCCGCCGTCGCGTTCATCTGCACCGTGATGCCCGCCCCCACCCACTTCAAGGCGTCGGAGCGCTCGAAGACAGTGACGGCGAGGCCCGCGCGCCGAAGCGCGCAGGCCAGCGTGAGTCCACCAATTCCAGCCCCCGCGACGAGAACGTGCCTGGGCGATGACGTGCTCATGACCCGCGCTTTACCAGGAATGGCACAGCGAGTCGTGAGTCACGTGCAATCTGGTGACAGCAGGTCAGTGCTGCACCACCGCCACGTAGTTGCCGTACCGGGTCTGGATTTCCGACACGTACTTCACGGGCTCGGTGCCCCGGACATAGCCATGGCGGGCCCGCCGGAAGTACCGCGGCTTTTCAAGCAGCAGCATCGCCTTCTCCACGTTGCCGTACCACTTGTTCGGGTCCAACCCCAGCTCGATGGCCAGCCGGCGTGCATCCAGGACGTGGCCCAGCCCCGCGTTGTAGGAGGCCAGCGCGAAGCGCAGGCGCTGCTTGAAGGGAATCTCCGGGGCGATGCGTCCCAGCATCTGGTGCATGTACTTCACCCCCGCGTGGATGCCCTCCTCCGGGTCCTCCAGCTTCACGAAGCCCAGCTCCTTCCCGGTGACGGGCATCACCTGGAAGAGCCCCTGGGCCCCCACGAAGCTGCGCGCCTTCGGGTCGAAGCGGCTCTCCTGGTACATCTGCGCCACCATCAGCCGCCAGTCCAGGCCGTAGCGCGCCGCGTACGACTGCACCAGGGTGTCATACGGCGAGATGCTGCCCTCGGCCGTCGCGAGGCTCGTCGGGAGCGGCTGGTTGCGGCGGCCCTCGAAGTAGCGGCGGCGCGTCATGTTGTACTCGACGCCCCGGTACGTCTTCTTCACGAAGCCGTCGAGGAACTCGCGCAGCTTCGGGTTCTCCTTCCGGATGGCATAGGCGATGCCGTAGTGGCCGTCCTTTCCGGCGGCTCGCCCTGCCCCGGCAGCGTGAACGCGGCCTCCACGTCATCGCGAAACACCTGCTCCGCCGCGAGGATGTGGCTGTCGGTGAGGGTGTACGGAATCTCACCGCGAGCGAGCCGGTCCAGCAGCGCGCTGATCTCCTGGTCTTCGGGCTCCTCGACGACGTTGAAGCCGTGCACGCCCTTCAAGGCGTTCAACGTGGCCGCGTGGCTGGTGCCCTTGGGCACGTGAACCGTCTTCCCCTTCAGTTCCTCCAGCGAAGCGACTTTCGGCGCGCCGGCACGCTGGACCAGCACCTCATCCGTGTAGAGGTAGGGCCGGCTGAAGGCCACCTGCTGCCTGCGAGCCTCGGTGTCCGTCATCGCCGCGGCAATCATGTCGCCGCGCCCCTCCATCAACCACGGGATGAGCTGGTCGAAGGTCGGCGGCACCACGATCTCCAGCCGCACGTCGAGCTCCTTCGCGATCATGTTCGCCAGGTGGTAGTCGAAGCCGGCCTGGTCCCCGCGGTGGAGGTAGTAGCTGACGGCGCTGTTGCGCGTGAGCACGCGCAGCACGCCGCGTTTGCGGATACCTTCCAGGTCCCCTGTGAAGCGCCGCTCGCGGTACTCCGTGAGGGCGTACTCCACGAGGAACGTGTTCAGCGCGGTGCGAAGCGCCGGGTTGTCCAGCCGCATGGCCCACGCCAGCGGCCGGGCCTTCGCGATGGGGAACAGCCCCTCCACGTCCGTGTTGTACGTCTCGATGGCCTCGAGCAGGTGGCTGTCCACCACCGTCAGCGGAAGCTCACCGCGAGAGACCTGCCACACCAGGTGCTCGGGTTCGGCGGACTCGGGGGCATTGGCGATCACGAGCCCCGGCGCCTCCTTCTTCGCCAACGCCTGGAGGGACGCGGCGAAGGTGGAGCTGGGTCGAACGTGGACGGTGCGGCCCGCCAGGTCCTCTACCTTGCGCGGCAGTCCCTCCGCGCCACGACGGCCGACGACGACCTCGTTGACCCGCGTCAGCGGGCGCGTGAAGGCGACCTGCTTCTCGCGCTCCTTCGTCACGGCCACGTCCGCGGCGATGACGTCGCCGTGCCCCTCCTGGAGCAAGGGGATGAGCTTGTCGAAGCCGTCCACGGTGAGGAACTCCACCGTCATGCCTTGCCGGGCGGCGAAGCGCTCCAGCAACGCGCGGTCCTGCGCCTTGGGCATGCCCTGGCGCGGGAGGAAGTCCTCGTCGGTGCCTTCCACCAGCACGCGCAGCACCCCGCGCTTCTGCAGCTCCGGGAGGTCCCCCTTGAAGGGAGGCTCCTTGAGGCGCGCGGTGACGGACTCGGTGGTGGCGCCCGTGGGCGCCAGCGCTGCTTCTGGAAAGGGTGAATCCTCCGGATTCGCCGAGGCCGTGGCAGCGGGCTTCGACGGTTTCGAGGGAGTTTCCGCAGGCTCCTTCTTGCAGGCGACCAACAGGCACATCGCGGCGGACAAGAGCCACCGCGAGGACGACAGGCTCGTACGGGACAACGTCATCAGGTTTCATCCCCCTTCGTTCGGATGCCCGCGACGCGCCACCCCTAGGCCGGAAGCGCAGGAACACCCTCGGCATAATTCTCTACCCGATTCCGTATGGTCGATTGAACCCTCCCCTGGGGTTGACTTGACGGGTGGATTGCGATGCGCGACGGCCACGCATGCGCACGTGCGCTCACGTGGAGTGCGCGAAGCACGGCGTCATGAAGCGGTCTCAGCCGAACCAGCGGCCCGTGTCCGGCGCGAAGACGCGCACCCGCTCGGACAGCACGGGGGGCAGCCGCGCACGCAGCGTCGCGTGCACGGCTTCGGGAGAGAGGGCCTGGCTGAAGTGCATGAGGACCAACGCCTCGTTCCGGAACTGGTCCGCGCGCGCGATGAGCTCGTCCAGGTGGAGATGGGCGCGCGCCTGGGCGTCCTCCACGGTGTGGCGCGCGTCGACGAAGGTGCACTCCAGAATCAGGACGCGCGACTCGAAGAGGCTCGGCTCGGTCTCCAGGACGCGTGACACGGTGTCGGTGGCGTAGGCCAGCTCCAGCCGCTCGACCTCGTCGAAGAGGGCCTCCCCTGTCTGTCGGCGCTTCGCGATGTCCTGCGGCGGGAGCGACTGGAATTCGGGACGCAGCTTGGAGATGCGCCGGAAGAACTGGTAGCCGAGCGACGGCACCGGGTGGTGCGTCCGGAACGCGCGGACGAACAGGCCGTGCCCCAGGGGCCGCACGTCCCCCGGCAACATCGGCACGGTGTCCACCTCCATCGAGGTGTGATGCAGCCGTGACATCGCGGCGAGCGACGCCTGGACGTTCGACTCGATCTCCGCGGGCAGGAAGACCTGAGGCGCGCCCTTTCCGATGAGCCTGCGGATGCCGAGCAACGAGCCCAGCCCGCTGGCGTGGTCCGGGTGCGCGTGGCTCAGGAAGATGCGGTCCGAGCCACAGAAGGAGCGGATGGGCAGCCCCACGTCGAGCACCACGTCCAGCTCCGGCACCTGGAGCGAGGTGTACACGCCCCCCACGGAGACGCCACGAACGGTGTAGGGGCCTGCCTGGACTTCGGTGAGCATCCGCCGCTTTATGGTCCGGATGGGCCACCCCCGCAACTGGCCCGCTCCAAGCCCCAGCCAGCCCCGCATGCGACCGGCGCGGCCTTTCTCAATCACTGGCAAGAGGGGAAGACTCCAGACGAATGACATGGCTTTGAAAGCCTATCCCCGCTCTACGTGCCATTGGGCGTGGGACGAAGTCATGTGAAGCTTTACCGTGGTGCGGGAGCCCTTCGCCCCGTTCCGCTCCCGCAGGAGGTCCCATGCCCCACGGTTCTCGTCTCACACTCTTCGCGATGTTCGCCCTGCTGGTGTGTCTCAACGCTGGTGAAAGCCAGGCACAACAGGCTCAGAGCGGAGTCGCCAGGCACGACGCCTACGTCACCGTCCCCAATGGCACCATCAACGATTGGGGCATCCACGTCTCGCCCAACGACATGGGTTTCGAGGAGCCCGGCTCCGAGGGAGACAATGCCTTGCTCAAGCTGGAGTGTTACGCGGTGCAGATCAACCAGCACACATGGCGGATCGTCGCCCGGTACAAGGCGCGTCCCTGGAGCAACAGGGATGGCACCTGGTCTCCTGGCTCCGCGAACTACCTGCTCGTGAAGAGGTAGTCGGGTCGGGGACTCACTCCCACGCCGACATCGGGCCCAGGTTGACGACCTGCTGAAAGCCCCGCTCCTTCAGCAGGTTCTCGGCGCGGGTGCTCCGCACGCACCGCGATGGCCCCGCCCATCACGAAGGCGAGCCGGTAGTCCCAGTCCCCCGCGATGTCGAGAAAGCCCAGAACGTTGGCCGGGTCCGTCATGCCGCTGAGCCCCAAGCCGATGGCGAAGAGAAGACCGCTGAGGAACGCGCTGAATGAAGAACGCATCGGGGACCCGTTAGAGGACGTGCCGGACGACGTAGACGGTGGGCCACCGGTGGCCATGAACGTCATCGTGGCCACGATGGAGCGAAGTGAGCCCCGGCTGATGCCGCAGACTCCGTGCCCGCTCGTACAGCCGTTCCCCAGCCGCGCGCCGATGCCCACCAGGAGTCCGGCCGCGACCAACAAGGCGTGGGTCAGGAGAAGAAGCGAGGCGCTCAAGCCGATGAGCGCCCCTCCCAGAAGGGACGCGAGGATGTCGGAAGTCATGGCCCTGTCAGGACCAATGTCCCATGTCGGGGATTCCCCCGGAAGCCCTCGCCGTGGGCCGCGACGAAAGGCACCCGCTGCGCCAGGATGCGCGCGGCGCCGCCCCTTCACTCTCGTCAGGAGCCCTTCATGGAAACCCGCTCACTCCAGGAAACCGTCGCCCCCGAAGGCATCTGCTACGGCTGTGGCGGCAAGAACCCGCACGGTCTGCACATCCAGAGCTACTGGCATGAGGACGGTGTCCACGTCATGGCCCGCCACACGCCCGACGCCCGGTACTGCGGCTGGCCCGAGCTCGTCTACGGCGGCTTGATTGCCATGCTGGTCGACTGTCACTCCAACTGGACGGCCATGGCCTATCACTACCGCGCCGAGGGCCGCGCTCCGGGCAGCTCGCCGGCGATTGAATGCGTCACCGGGAGCCTGGGCGTGAAGTTCATCAAGCCCACGCCCATGGGCATTCCGCTCACCCTTCGTGCGCACGTGGAGGGCGACGTCGGACGCAAGAGCCGCGTCATCTGCGAGGTCTACGCCGGCGAGACGTTGACCGCGGTGGGCGACTCCATCTTCGTTCGCGTCGACACCGCCCAGTTGAAGGCGGCGGCGCACGGCCGCGACAGCTGAGGGGCGACTGCCCTACTTCTTCTCGGGCAGCCCCAGCTCGGCGCGCAGCTCCGCGGTGGTGCGCCCCGCCTGGTGCCGGCGGTGGTTCTCCGCGGTGGTGAAGCTCCGCGTCTCCATCCGGTCCACGTAGAGGGTACCGTCCAGGTGGTCCAGCTCGTGCTGGAGAATGCGCGCGTACCATCCTCGAGCGTGGAGCGTCACGGGCTTGCCGTGCTCGTCGAGGGCCTCCACGCGCACGGCGCTGGCGCGGGCCACCAGCGCCGCGAAGCCCGAGACGCTCAGGCAGCCTTCGTGGAACTCCGCGGGGGACGAGTCCTCCACCACGAGCCTGGGGTTGATGAGGACGTGGAAGGGAACCGGCGTGCGCTCACGCGCCGCCAGCTCCTTCTCCGACAGGCCCGCCTGATACTCGGCCCGGTCCTCCACCACCACCAACCGCAGCCCGATGCCCACTTGCGGCGCCGCGAGCCCGACACCGGGCGCGTCCCGCATCGTGTCGCGCATCTGCTCGATGAGCCGCGCGGTCTCCGGACTGGCAATCTCCTCCGGCGTCAAATCCCGCGCCTTCCGGCGCAGCACCGGGTCCCCTGCCTGGACGATCTTGAGCACCATGCCGCCAGCGTAGCAGGGCTGGCTACGTTCCGGACTGACGACGGCGCTCCACCCACTCCCGTCCATGGGCTGTGTCGACTCCGCACCGCTCCAGGCTGGGGAAGACGACGTCGAACAGGGCCTGGATGAAGACCTCGGCCTTGCGCGCGTGTGGCAACACGCCGTGCGCCAGGAGCGCGGCGCTGTCCGCTTCGGGCGCGCCCCGAGCGAAGAGTCGGGGCGCCACGCTCTCCTCCAGCATCGCGGGCAGGTGCGGCGCCAGGAATGCCACGGAGCCCGACTCGGAGGCATGCGTGAGGTAGGCCCAACCCAGCCGGCTGTGTGCCACCTCGTCCCGGAGGATGTCGCGAAGCACCGCGCGCACCCGCGGCGGTCCGTCCACGGCCAGCACGCACGTCAGCCCCGCCGTGCTCTCCGTCTCCGAGATGCAGCAGGCGGCGACGACTTCGTACAGCACGCGCTCCTCAAAGCTCAGCTCCTTCGGGGCGGTCTCCCTCGCCACCACGGGCACGGGAGGCATCGTGTCCTGGCCGTAGGTGCGCGCCATCAGCTCGCACATGCCCGCGTGGCGGCGTTCGTCCTCCGCTGCCCGGCGAGCGAGCTCCACCAGGGCGCCGGGGTGCGAAGTTGTTCGAGCGACTCCGCCAATCGTGCGAAGCGCAAGCCGGCATCCAGCTCCTCCTGCCTGCGCAACGTCCAGGTCTCCGCGACGAGCCGCCGGAGCGCGTCTGGCATCAACCTGCCTGGTCTCCGAAGCAAGCCCTGCTCGGCTGCACAGCCATCATCGGGTGCGTCGTTCATGGTGGCCTCGAAACCATGAGCGTACCCGACGTGCGCGCCAGTCCCAGCGAAAGGAATGCCTTGTCGCAGTGAGTCATTGCGTTGAACAGCGCACGGTCGCGGTCGGAGCCGTGATGGGGACTGCACGCAATGACGTGACTGGCTGGACGTATGCCTGTCCGGTCGCGGTTCCCTGCTGGTTATGTTGAGGGACGTGGAGGCAGCGCCCCTGGGAGCGTAGGAGTCGAGATGCGGCGGATGCGACGACTCGGCGGGGCCGCGCTGGTATCGCTCGCCATCCACGCGGGACTGCTCTGCCTGCTCTGGGCCGTCGACCCGGTGGAACAGCCGACACGGCGGACCATCACGTCGAGGCCGCTCGCGGTGGACATCGTGATGACTCCCTCGGTGCCACGGCAGCCGGTGCCCTCGCCGAGCCCCGGTGGGCAGGCTCCGACCAAGACGCCATCGGTTTCGGCCAGGCCCCGTTCGTCCACGGGGTCCGATGCGCCGGCTCCGGACGATTCTGACGTTCCCACGGGCAGAGCCACACCGGATGGCCTCGCCGTCGCGCCACCCTCCGATGCGCCTTCGGAGAACTCCGCGTCGCCAATGGCCTCATCGACCCGTCCTTCAGCCGGCTCCGTGCGGCGCTCGAAAAGGGGCTCGAAGATGCGCCCGTGTTCCCCGGCACCCGACTGCTGCACCAGGCCCGCGCTGCGTGGGCGGACCACGCCGGCCGCTTTGGCGCCACGGGCAATCCAGGCGGCGCCCGCTCGCCCACGGCGCCGACCCTGGAAGAAAACCTCTTCGAGCTCCAGAAGCGCGAGGGCGATGAGTCCATGGAGCGTCCGCGCCTCTTCGCGCAGGCCGGGCGGGAGCTCCAGCATCTGGCGGCAGGGGGTGGCTCGAAGCTCGTCGTGACGCTGGAGCTGGTGCAGAACGTGGACGGTTCGCTGCGCGACGCGAAGCTCATCGGGCTGAGTGGCAACGCGGCCTACGATGCCTTCGTCTTGAACGCCGTGCCCGCCGCCCTGGCGAAGCTCCCACCGCTGCCCGCGGCGTCCGAGCCGACGGCATCCACACCTTGTGGGCCGTGGAAGGCCGCGTCGTGTACCTGCGCAAGCTCAAGGAGCTGCAGGGGCAGGACGCCTGGTACATCGCCGCCGCGAGCGCCGCGGGCATCCTGGCGGGGCGCTTCGAGGAGACCACGGGCGACATCGAGGTCATCGACTTCCGCAATCCGCGCTTCGTGTGCCGCTCCCAACTGTTGCGCGTCTACTGATGCTAGGCTGACCGGCCATGGCTCGTCGCAAGAAGGCCGAGGAATTGGCTTCCCGCGTCCGAAACCTGCTCGCGATGGACGCCGCGGGCATCATGCGCAGGCTCGATGCGCGCCGGGATGAGATGTTCGCCCTCTTCTCGCGCTTGCGCAGCCGCGAGCCGCTCCTGGGCACCATCGCCTCGCGCTATGCCGGCGGCGCGTTCGACCAGCTCATCCACCTGCCCGAGCAGGAACAAGCGGTGGTGGACCACTTCTACGGCCGCCTGGACGAGCTGCGCTGGTACTTCACGTACACCGAGGACATGCCCGGCACCGCCCAGCTCATCTTCTCCAAGCTGCACAAGCGGCTGGAGGAGTCCTACCGCGTGCTCGTCGTGACGCTGGGCCCGCCCGTGCCACCGGATGGTGCCCGCGTGGTGGACGTGGAGGCCGTGCGACAGGACGCCGCCGGAGCCTCCGCGAGGAAGACCCTGGAGCGCACCACGGCCTCCTCACGACGACGGCGCGCGTAGCCACACCTCACCGAGCAGGTTGACGACATGACGAACATTCATGGACACGGGAAGAGAACCGACACCGCGTCACGAGTCATCGCGGCTTCGCCCCAAAAGCTCTATCGAGCCTTTGTGGAGCCCCAAGCCGTGAGTATCTGGCTCCCACCGGCGGGAATGAAAGGCAACCTCGACGCATTCGCGCCGTACCCGGGTGGGGAGTACCGGATGACACTCTCCTACGACAGCCCGGACCCCTCAGCGCCGGGAAAGACCTCCGCGAACGAAGACGTCGTCGAAGGCGTCTTCGTGGAGCTCGTGCCCGATGAACGCGTCGTGCAGTGCTTCAAGTTCGACTCAGCCGACCCGGCCTACGCCGGCACGATGACCATGACCTGGACGCTGACGCCCGTCGCCGGGGGCACCCAGGTCACCGTCATCTGTGAGAACGTGCCCGGAGGCATCCGCCAGGAAGACCACATCCAGGGCCTGACCTCGACCCTGGCGAACCTCGCGGAGTACACCGAGTAGCGCCGCCGTCCGGACTCAGGCCGCGGGAGCAGGCGCCGCGGCCGGGACGTGCTCCGCGGCCTGCACCTTCGGCGCGAGCTTCTTCATGGACGCCTTGCCCACGACGACGTCCACCATCTTCTTGGCGCGCGTCCAGACGCTCTCCTGCACGTACGGGATGCCGTACTTCTCGCAGAGGGCCTTCACCAGCGGCTGCGCCTCCCGGTACTTCAGCATCGGCAGGTCCGGCCAGATGTGGTGCTCAATCTGGTAGTTCAGCCACAGGTGCGCGAAGTCGTTCAGGTCCCCGCCCGTCCGGTAGTTCGCGCTGCCAATCACCTGCTGCACGTAGCGCTCGCCACGGCTGTCTGGCTTCGAGTCGAACCGGTACAGGTCCTCGCCCGTGTGGTTCGGCCCCACCACCAGGAACGTGTGGAGGCTGGTGAAGACGTCCGCCATCACCGAGTTGCAGAACGCGCTGAACGACGCCCACGGCCCGAGCACCAGGTAGAGCGCCGGGAAGAGCCCGAACTGCACCGCCGAGTACGGCAGGTAGCACTTCAGCAGCAGCTCCTTCAGCTCCTCGCGCGTCAGCTCCCCACCCTTGCGCCGGCCCTTGCGGCGCAGCGAGCTGAGCGTCTCCGGCGCGTAGTAGCTGGCCCGCCACGTCAGCGCGAGCAACGCGAGCTGGACATACCGCAGCGCCAGGGGGCGCTCCGGGTTGCGCAGCGTCCCCTCCGCGTTGCGCTCCAAGAGGTCGGGGTCCGCGTCCTCGCCCGTATGCGAGTGGTGGAGCACGTTGTGCTCGAACACCCAGGCCTCCGGCAGCATCCAGTCCAGCCAGTCGAGGTAGCGGCGATTCCCCTTGGCAAAGCCCTTGCCCGTGCGGGAGGCAGGCAGGCCCGGCACCCGGTCGTAACCCCGGTGCCCCACATGGTGCATCAGCAGCCAACGCGCCGACCGGCCGACACTGAGCGCCGCCGCGCTGAGCGGGTTCGGCGCCACCCAACAGGTCGCCGCGCCCAGCACGGTCGCCGCGCGGCCCCAACGCTCAATCTTCCGCAGGTGCGCCGCGTCCGCTTCGCCCAGCGAGGCGTCCAGTTGCTCACGCAGCGCCTTCAGCTCGCGGTGGAAGCCCTCCACGTCCACGGAAGAGATGTCGAAGTCGGGGGCGGGCTGGGACGGCATCAGAGGCTCTCCTCGGTCACGGAGCAGGACGCGGGGGGAATGAGGGCGGTGATTCGGCGCGAACCGTAGCCGCCAGGGTCCGCGGGCGTCCAGCCGCCCTTTCCTCTCGGCCCCTGGTTTCGTCCTGGGACAGGCGGGACCCCGAGGCACAGGTTATACCCCGCGCCCCATGCCCAGCGGCCACGGCTACATCGACCTCGAGGGGAAGCTCGTCATTCCCACGCCCCACAAGAATCTCTTCCGCTTCAACGAAGGGCTCGTGCGCCTCCGGCTCGCCGAGGGCGGCTGGGCCTTCATCGACCCGCAGGGGAAGGAACAGCTTCGCGTGGAGCGCGCCATGACCGGCTTCAGCGACGGACTGGCGCTGACCGGCGAGGGCTTCGTCAATCTTCAGGGCACCGTGGTGCTGCCGGTCCGGTTCCTGTCCAACTTCACCCGGTACGGGGTGAACGGGACCAACTACGCCCTGGTGCGCCCCTTCAGCGATGGGCTGGCCGCCGTGACGCCCTCGGGAGCGGCGGCGTCGGACAAGTACATCAACAAGGCGGGCGAGGTCGTGCTCGACGGCTTCGGGGGCGGGCTGGCGAGGTCCTTCGTCCAGGGCAAGGCCCAGGTCGCGCTGAAGAAGCCCCCCAAGGGCGAGGCGAGCCGGCTCATCGACACGAAGGGCGAGTGCCTGGCCAGCTACACGTTCAAGAGCATGGGCCTCCGCGCCAAGGAGGGCCTCACGCTGGTCCACCAGGGCAAGAAGTTCGGCTTCGTGGACGATGCCGGCGCCTGGGCCCTGGCGCCCCAATGGTCCTCGTGGGACGAGGACCTGAGCGAATGCTTCTTCTCCGAAGGGCTCGCCCCCGTGAAGGTGAAGGGCAAGTACGGCTTCATCGACCGCGCTGGCCAACTGGTGATTCCCGCAACCTACGACGCCGTGGTGGGCGGCTTCTTCCAGGGACTGGCCCCGGTCAAGCAGGGCACGCGGTTCGGCTACCTCCACCCGGATGGAAGCTGGGCGCTTGAACCGCGCTTCACCATGGCCCAGCCCTTCGCGGACGGACGCGCCGCGGTGGCGTTCGACGATTGACTCACCCACTTCGAAAGCGAGATGCCGACATGACAGACCTGTTCGCTCCCCTCGAGCTCCGGAAGAAGGTCATCGCGCCCAACCGCATCTGGCTGGCGCCCCTGACGAACACGCAGAGCCACCCCGATGGTTCGCTCTCCGACGCGGAGCTTCGCTTCCTCGCGATGCGCGCCGACGGCGGATTCGGCCTGGTGGAGACGTGCGCAACCCACGTCGCCCAGGACGGCAAGACGTGGCAGGGCGAGATGGGCGTGCACGACGACGCGATGCTGCCCGGCCTGAAGCGGCTCGCCGAGCGCATCCACCAGGGCGGCGCCCTGCTCTCCGCGCAGCTCTTCCACGGCGGGCTGCGCGCCAATGCGGAGGTCAGCCAGCGCGAGGTGTGGAGCGCCAGCGCCTACGACAGTGATGGCCTCCGCTGCCGCGAGGCCACGGAGGCAGACATCGAAGGCGTCATCACCGCCTTCGCGAACGCCGCGCGACGCTGCGCCGATGCGGGCTTCGACGCCGTGGAGCTCCATGGCGCGCATGGGTATCTGCTGTCGCAGTTCCTGAGCACCGTGTTCAACCGCCGGAAGGACCGCTGGGGCGGTTCCCTGGAGAATCGCTGGCGGCTCCTCCAGGAGACGGTCCGCGCGGTGAAGCGCGCGGCGCCCTCCCTGGTGCTCGCCGTCCGCATCTCCCCGGAGGACGCGGGGCAGGCCAAGGGGCTGGACCTGGATGAGTCGCTCGAGGTCGCACGGATGCTCAAGGACGAGGGCGTGGACATCCTCCACCTGTCGCTCTGGAAGGCCGCCCTCAACACCCGGAAGCGGCCGGACCAGCACGCGACGCCGCTGTTCCGCCAGGCCGTGGGGCCGGACATGCGCATCGTCGTCGCGGGCGAGGTGCGCACGCGCGAGGACGCGGAGGCCCAGCTCGCGCGCGGGGCGGATGCCGTGGCCGTGGGCCGCGCGGGCATCGCGAACCACGACTGGCCCCGGCGCATCCAGCGGGGCATCCCGCTCCAGGTCCCGCCACTGTCCCCCACCACGCTCCACGCCGAAGGCCTGTCCGACGTCTTCGTGAACTACATGCGCAACTGGCGCGACTTCGTGGCGGACAGCGCAGCTTGAGCGGCGTCTCGGGAATCCAGGCGCGGAAGACAGCCAATCCCTGACATGGGCCGCGCTGCACGAGGAGTCCGCTTTCACGGCATGCGCTTGTTCATCACAGATGACAGCGTTTCATTCCGTGAAAGCAATGGATACCACCAAAGGCAGCCGGGGTGTTCGAGCCCCGGTTGCAGCGCGGCCGTGGACCTAGAAGTATCGCGGCGCCATGGCCAGGACTCCTGTCTCGCAACCCGTGTCAGCAATGCCATACGTCTCGCACCGCTGGCTTTCGGGTCTGGTGTGGCTCCTGCTGCTGTCGCTCACCTGGCCCTCGGATGTGCTGGCGCGGGCGGCCTCGGGCGGAACAGAGCTCCAGTTGGGATGGCGCTACCGCTGGGGAGACTCCCCCCTGGGGCCGGATGGCGTGCCTGTCTGGGCCCGTGAGGATGGCACCGTGGGCTGGGAGTCCATGCAGGCGCTCCAGATTCCCCCGGGCCGAGGCCAGCACACCCTGCTGTGGGTGAGCATCCCCATTCCGGATGCGGGCTGGGGTGCCCCCGCCCTGATGCTGGGCTCCGTGTCCAACGCCTTCGAGGTCTACGCCGGCGGGCAGCGAATCTATGTGAATGGGACGCTGAACCCTTCGGGCATCGAGGCGCGCGAGAGCATCCTGCGGCACATGATTCCCTTGCCCGCCTCCGCGCAGGGCACCCGCGTGATGTTCCGCATCCAGAGCACCACGAAGGCCATTGGCATCACCCAGCATGCGCGCGTGGGTGAACAGCATGTGCTGATGTCGCGGGTCGTCCGGGAGGGGCTGGCGCCCTTCGGAACAGGGCTGCTGCTCGTGGTCATCGGCGGCGGCGCCCTGGTGATGACGCTGCTGAAGGGGCAGCGGCGCATGCTGGGCGCGCTCGCCGTGTTCGCCGGGGGTTCCGGCGTCCTGCTCGTGGGCCTGAGCAACGTGTTGACGCTGGCCTGGGACATGGAGGGGGCGGCTGCGCAGATCACCTTCGTGGGGGCCTACTGCCTGCTTCCGGGCCTGGGCTGGTTCATCCGGGAGGGCATCCTGGAGGACCGGCTGCGCTGGTTCCGGGTGCTCGTGTGGAGCGTGTCCGTGTCCGCGGCCATCCAGACCGTCATCGTGCTGGTGGACCCGCGGCTCGCGAGCCAGTTGTTCCAGTTCCTCGTGCTGTACACCATCCCCACCCTGCTGACGTACGTCGTCGTCATCCTCGTCGCCGCGTACCGGGGCAACGTCGATGCACGCATCTTCAGCGTGGGCCTGGCGGCACTGGTCGCGCTCCTGGTGATGACCATGCTGCCGCTGCTGAGCTCGGCGGCCATGGGGGGCTGGTTCGTGCACTGGGGCTTCCTGGCGCTCACGGCGTCGCTGGTGGGCATCGTCGCGCGGCGCTTCCTCCTGGTGGCGCGCGCCCTGGCGTCCCACGCGCGGCAACTGGAAGCACGGCGCATGGACGTGCAGCAACTGGCGGAGGGCATGGGCAGGGGCGCCGCGGAGCTGGTGTCCGTTGCCCACGGCCTCCGTGAGTCGAGCGAAGCGCAGACAGTGGGCGTCAGCCGGCAGTCCGCCGCCCTCAAGGAGCTGGACCAGACGGTGCAGGAAATCCGTCAGGGCTCGGTGGTGACGGACGAGAAGGCCCAGGTGCTGGCCCAGTCCGTCGTGGAGGCCGAGGAGGCGGGACGCGAGGGCGGCGCCGCCATTGCGCGGACGCTGTCCAACCTGGAGGCCATTGGCGGCGAAGTGTCGGAGATGGCCCGGCGCATCCTTCAACTCGACTCCCGAGCGCGGGAGATCTCCAGCATCGTCGACACGGTGAAGGGCCTCGCGGACCAGTCCAACATGCTGGCCGTCAACGCGGCCATCGAGGCGGCGCGCAGCGGAGAGCATGGCCGGGGCTTCGCGGTGGTGTCTCGCGAGGTGCGCAGCCTGGCGGACCAGTCCGTCGTCGCCACCCAGCGCATCCGGGACGTGCTCGACAGCGTCAGCGTGAGCATGAGGGAAACCGCGAAGATGAGTGAGCAGGGAGCGCAGCGGGTGCAGACGAGCCTGGACGCGGTGCGCGTCTCCGGGACGCAGCTCCAGCGGCTGACGGGCATCATCACCGACACCAGCACCAACGTGCGGCAGATCTCCGCGGCCGTGTCCCAGCAGAACGCGGGCACCGCGCAGATCGCCGTGGCCATCCAGGACATGTCCTCGCAGATGCAGGAGACGCTGGACACCGTGCAGGACACGCGCAACGTGGCGCGCTCCGTCCAGGCGCTGGCGGAGAACATGGCCACCACGGCCCAGAAGACCCTGGATTCGGGCACGCTGGCGGCCTGAAACACCACGCCCCACTCCCATGAGGAGCGGGGCCGTGAGCAGCACGTCAGCCGCAGCGGACGGTCAGCGCCGGGTGCCCGGAGGCGCCGCGTTGATGCCCAGGTACTCCTGGAGCGGCTTCACCTCCAGCTCCGTGCGCTTGAGCGCCTCCAGCGCGCCCACCGCCATGCGCGCCGCCTGCACCGTCGTGTAGTACGGCACCGAGTGCATCAGCGACTCGCGGCGGATGGAGAAGCTGTCGGCGATCTCCTGCTTGCCGAAGGTGGTGTTGATGACCAGCACGATTTCGCCGTCGACAATCTTGTCGACGATGTTCGGGCGGCCCTCCTTCACCTTCTGCACCACCTGCGCCTCGATGCCCTTCGTCGCCAGGTACGTGTGCGTACCGGCGGTGACGATGAGCGAGAAGCCCATGTTCCGCAGGCGCCGCGCCAGGTCCACCACCGCCGGCTTGTCGTCGTCCTTGACGGAGATGAACACCTTGCCGCTCTTGGGCAGCTTCACGCCCGCGGCGAGCTGGCTCTTGGCGAAGGCGGACGCGTAGTCGTTCGCCAGGCCCATCACCTCGCCGGTGGACTTCATCTCCGGCCCGAGGATGACGTCCACGCCCGCGAAGCGCGCGAAGGGGAACACGCTCTCCTTCACCGCCACGTGCTTGAACTCCGGCTCCTGCGTGGCGCCCAGCTCCTTGAGCGTCTTTCCCACCATGCACAGCGCGGCGATCTTCGCCATCGCCACGCCGGTGGCCTTGGAGATGAAGGGCACCGTGCGGCTGGCGCGCGGGTTCACCTCCAGGATGTAGATGTTCTTCCCCTGGATGGCGAACTGCACGTTCATCAGGCCCACCACGCCCAGCTCGCGCGCCAGGGCGATGGCCTGGTCCTTCATCCGCTCCACCAGGTCCGGCGACAGCGAGTGCGGCGGCAGCGTGGCCGCGGCGTCACCGGAGTGCACGCCCGCCTCCTGGATGTGCTCCAGCACGCCGCCAATCATCACCGCGCCCGTGCGGTCCGCCACCAGGTCCAGGTCCACCTCGATGGCGTCCTTCAGGAAGCGGTCGATGAGCACCGGGTGCTCGGGCGAAGCGCTCACCGCCTCGCGCATGTACCGCTCCAGGCTGGACACGTCGTAGACGGTCTCCATGGCCCGGCCGCCCAGCACGTACGAGGGGCGCACCATGACGGGGTAGCCGATGCGCTCGGCCACCTTGAAGGCCTCCGCGTGGCTGCGCGCGACGCCGTTCTCCGGCTGCTTCAGGCCCAGCTTCTCGATGAGCTTGGAGAAGCGCTCGCGGTCCTCCGCGCGGTCGATGGCGTCCGGCGGCGTGCCCAGGATGGGCAGGCCCGCCTTCTCCAGCGGCACGGAGATGCGCAGCGGCGTCTGGCCGCCGAACTGGACGATGGCGCCCACCGGCTTCTCGCGCTGGGAGACCTCCAGCACGTCCTCGATGGTCAGCGGCTCGAAGTACAGGCGGTCCGACGTGTCGTAGTCGGTGGACACCGTCTCCGGGTTGCAGTTGACCATCACCGTCTCGTAGCCGGCCTCGCGCAGGGCGAAGGCGGCGTGGACGCAGGCGTAGTCGAACTCGATGCCCTGACCGATGCGGATGGGGCCGCTGCCCAGGATGAGGACCTTCTGCCGGTCCGTGGGGGGCGCCTCGTCCTCCTCCTCGTAGGTGGAGTACAGGTAGGGCGTGTACGCCTCGAACTCCGCGGCGCAGGTGTCCACCCGCTTGAAGACGGGCCGGATGTTGCGCGCGTGCCGGTGCGCCCGCACCTCGTCCTCCGGGTAGCCCAGGAGCTTGCCCAGGTACTTGTCGGAGAAGCCGTGCGCCTTGGCCTGCCGGAGCACGTCGTCCGGGAGCTGGTCCAACCGCCCGTACTCCTGGAGCGACTGCGCCTCGTTCACCAGCATCTGGATGTAGCGAAGGAACCACGGGTCGATGGCGGACAGCGCGTGCACGTCCTCCACCGTCAGGCCCTCGCGGAAGGCCTGCGCCACGAACCAGGGACGCTCCGGGCGGGGGATGCGCAGCGCCTCGCGCAGCACCTTCTCCCGCTCCTCCTTCTCCGCGGGCAGGTCCGGGGACTCCAGGCCCACGCGGCCCAGCTCCATGGAGCGCAGCGCCTTCATGTACGCCTCGGGGAAGGTGCGGCCAATGGCCATCACCTCGCCCACCGAGCGCATGCTCGTGGTCAGCGTCCGGTCCGCGTGCGGGAACTTCTCGAAGTTGAAGCGCGGCACCTTCACCACCACGTAGTCCAGCGCCGGCTCGAAGGAGGCCGGCGTGTCGCGGGTGATGTCGTTGCGCAGCTCGTCCAGCGTGTAGCCCAGCGCCAGCTTCGCGGCGATCTTCGCGATGGGGTAACCCGTCGCCTTGGACGCCAGCGCACTGGAGCGCGACACGCGGGGGTTCATCTCGATGACGACCATGCGGCCGTCCTTCGGGTTGATGCCGTACTGGATGTTGGAGCCGCCGGTGTCGACGCCAATCTCCCGGATGATGGCCAGCGAGGCCTGCCGCATCCGCTGGTACTCGCGGTCCGTCAGCGTCTGCGCGGGCGCCACGGTGATGGAGTCACCGGTGTGCACACCCATGGGGTCCAGGTTCTCGATGGAGCAGACGATGATGACGTTGTCCGCCGTGTCGCGGACCACCTCCAGCTCGTACTCCTTCCAGCCCAGCACGCTCTCCTCCACCAGGATGGTGGTGGTGGGGCTGGCCTTCAGGCCGGAGCGGCAGATGGTCTCGAACTCCTCGCGGTTGTACGCGATGCCGCCGCCGGTGCCGCCCAGGGTGAAGGACGGGCGGATGATGGCGGGGAAGCCGATCTCCTCCACCAGTTGCATCGCCTGGTCGAGCGTCGTCGCGTAGCCGCTCTTGGGCAGCGCCACGCCAATCTTCTGCATGGCCGCCTTGAAGAGCTGGCGGTCCTCGGCCTTGTTGATGGCATCCAGGGACGCGCCGATGAGGCGCACGCCGTACTTCTCCAGGATGCCCTGCTCCGCCAACGCCTTGGCGAGGTTGAGCGCTGTCTGGCCCCCCATGGTGGGCAGGAGGGAGTCCGGCCGCTCGGCTGCGAGGATGCGCTCCGCCGCCTCCACCGTAATCGGCTCGATGTAGGTGCGATGCGCGAACTCAGGGTCCGTCATCACGGTGGCGGGGTTGCTGTTGAGCAGCACCACCTCCACGCCTTCATCCCGGAGTGCCTTGATGGCTTGTGTACCGGAGTAGTCGAACTCGACGGCTTGCCCGATGACAATCGGACCCGAGCCAATCACCAGAACCTTGCGGATATCGGTACGCTTGGGCATCGGGGCGCCCCCATACCAACGTCCGCCCCCACATGCGAGGACTGTGTTGAGGCCGCCCGCTCGCACGGACGCCGGGCCCCGTCCGCTGTCCTCTGCTAGGCTCCGCCGCCCACGGAGGTTTTCTTGCGCCACTGGTCCCTGGCACTGCTTGTTTCACTCGCGTCACCTGCCCTCGCCCAGGATGCCGCCGCCCCCCGCGCCCGTGGCCGCCCCCGCCACCGACAAGAAGCAGGGCGAGTGGGATGTCACCGTTGGCCTGGGGCTCATCTCGCTGACGGGTAACGCCTCCACCTTGACGGTGAGCGGCCTGGCCAGCGCCCAGCGCACGACGGACAATTGGATCTACGCCATCAAGTCCTACGGCTCCTATGGCCGCAGCCGTCCGCCCGAGGTGACGGGCGAGGAGGCCGTGTCCCAGGTGGTGGCGTTCAACGCCGGCCTGGAGCTGCGCGGCGACCGGCGCTTCACCGAGGTCATCAGCGGCTACCTGCTGGCGGGCGCGGAGACGGACCACGTGAAGAGCGTGGAGTCGCGCACCTTCGGCGAAGGCGGTCTGGGCGTGCTGTGGTGGGATGAGAAGAAGGAGAAGGGCCGCGAGTCCTACCTCCGCACGGACGCCGCCTTCCGCTACGCCAACGAGACGCGCTTCCAGTACTACCCCACGCGGTTGGACCTGCCGGACGTCGACCTGGGCGGCCCCCGCTTCGGCGCGGTGTTCCGCTACGGCCTGGCGCAGAACGTCACCTTCAAGGAGGACGTGGAGGTGCTGGTGAGCGTCATCGGTGACTCGCGCATGCTCTTCAACAGCCAGACGCAGCTGTCCGTGGGGCTCACCAAGCAGCTGTCGCTGGGCACCAGCTTCCTCATCAAGCACGACAGCGCGCCGCCGCCGGGCAAGGTGTCCACGGACACCGCGCTGGCGCTGAACTTCGAAGTGATGCTGTAGCCCGCAAAAGCAACGCGGCGCCGGGGAAGTCCCTGGCGCCGCGTGCTTGTGGAGTGGGGCGGAGGCCGCCCCAACTGTCCTACTGCTTGGTGGCGCCGGACTCCTCGCCCGTCTTGCCTTCCTTGCGGATGCCGCCGCCGTAGCGGCCTTCCTGCGCGTCCGCGCCGATGTCCAGCGCCTGCAGGTCGCTGTACGTCGAGCCCGGCGGGGTGGCGCCGCGGTAGCGGGTGCCCAGGTCCACCAGCGGAATGGCGAGCATCAACATCACGAAGAGGATGGACACGGCGAACACCAGGCGGTTGGCGCCGCGGTGGTCAGCCAGGTGCATGAAGTACAGCAGCACCAGCGTGCCCTTGGTGGATGCGATGACGAGCGCCAGCACCAGTCCCCAGGTGGGGATGTGGATGCGGCCGGTGACGACCGTCACCACCGTCAGCACCAGCAGCAGACCCCAGATGAGCCAGTAGCGGCCCGCTCCGTGGTGCTCCTCGCGCATGTTCTGTTCTTCTTGCCGGGATTCGTTGGCAATGCCCATGGTGGAGGAACCCTTCAAACGAGGTACAGCATCGGGAAGAGGAAGATCCACACCAGGTCGACGAGGTGCCAGTACATGCTGCCCAGCTCGACCATCGTGTAGTTGTTCGGCCCGAAGTCAGCCTTCTTCAGCGCGCGGACCATGGAGAAGGCCAGCACAATCATGCCGATGACGACGTGCAGACCGTGCAGGGCCGTCGAGCAGAAGTAGACCGTGAAGTACAGGGGCACGCCCGGAAGCTGGATGCCCTCGTACGAGTAGAAGCGGCCCGGCAGCGTGCCAATCTCGAACTTGTGGTGGTACTCGAAGTACTTGATGACGAGGAAGCCGACGGCCATCACCAGGGTGAGGGCAATCTGCACCGCGACCATCTTGTTCTTCCCCTCCTTCGCGTAGTGCACCGCGAGCGCCGCGGTGAGCGAGGAGGTGATGAGCACCACCGTGTTGATGGTGCCCAGCGTCAGGTCCAGGCTGCGGCTGGCGGCGGCCCACGCCTCCGGGAAGAGGAAGCGGTAGACGCCGTAGCAGATGAAGAGGCCGGCGAAGAGCAGGATTTCCGTCGCCAGGAACAGCCACATGCCCAGGCGCGCGGCGTGGTTCTGCACCTCCAGCGAGGCGAAGTGGCCGGCAAGCCGGGGGACGGGCAGGGCGCCCCCGGCGGCGTGAGAACTAGACTGCATCGGGCACCTCGGCCTTCTTGGGGTCCACGTAGAAGTGGGGCTCCTCCGGGAACACCGGCTGCGGCCCCACGAAGTTGTGGGTCGGCGGCGGCGACTCGGACAGCCACTCGTAGCCCTTGCTGCGCCACGGGTTCTTGCCAGACGCCTTGCCGTAGACCAGCGCGTAGGTCAGGTACATGGCGATGATGATGAAGCCGAACGCCAGCAGGGACGCGCCCGCCGTGGAGGCCACGTTCAGCGCCTGGAAGCGCTCCGGGTACTCGTAGTAGCGGCGCGGCATGCCGTTGTTGCCCAGCAGGAACTGGGGAATGAACGTGGCGTTGAAGCCCAGGATGATGAGCGCCGCGGACACCAGGCCCCAACCCTCGTGGTACGTGCGCCCGAACATCTTCGGGAACCAGTAGTGGAGGGCGGCCAGGAAGGCCATGATGGTCGCGCCCACCATGATGAAGTGGAAGTGCGCCACCACGAAGTAGGTGTCGTGCCAGGGGACGTCCAGCGACACCGTGCCCAGCGCGATGCCCGTCATGCCACCGAACACGGTGAAGAACAGGAAGCCGCAGAAGTAGGCGAAGGGCGTCTTGAAGTCGACCGCGCCCTTGTAGACGGTGCCCACCCAGTTGAAGACCTTGATGGCGGTGAACACGCCCACCAGCATGGTCAGCACGCCGAACAGACCGCCCGCGAAGGTGGACTGGCCGGACACGAACATGTGGTGGCCCCAGGCGAAGAAGCCGACGAAGGCGATGCCCAGGCTGGAGTACGCCACCGCGCGGTAGCCGAAGATGTTCTTGCGGCTGTAGGTCGCGACGACCTCGCTCATCACGCCGAAGGCGGGGAGCACCATGATGTACACGGCCGGGTGGCTGTAGAACCAGAACAGGTGCTGGAAGAGCACCGGGTCACCGCCGCGGGCCGGGTCGAACATGCCGAACCCGAACAGGTTCTCCACCGTCACCAGGCACAGCAGCAGACCGATGACGGGCGTGGCCAGCACCTGGATGCAGCTCGTCGCGTAGATGGCCCACACGAACAGCGGCATCTTGAACCAGGTGATGCCCGGCGCGCGCATGGTGTGCACCGTCACGATGAAGTTGATGCCCGTGACGATGGAGCTGAAGCCGATGATGAACGCGCCGAACAGCACCGGCGCCACCGTGGTCGTCGTGTGCGCGCTGTACGGGGTGTAGAACGTCCAGCCCGTGTCCAGGCCGCCGTTGAGCATGCCCCACAGCGCGATGAAGGCGCCGCCCAGGTAGATGTAGAGCGACAGCAGGTTCAGCCGCGGGAAGGCCACGTCCTTGGCGCCCAGCATCAGCGGCAGCAGGAAGTTGCCGAAGACGGCCGGGATGGCCGGAATCATGAACAGGAAGATCATGACCAGGCCATGGAGCGTGAACGTACGGTTGTACGTCATCGCGTCCATGATGGTCGGGCCCGGCGTCAGCAGCTCCACCCGGATGAGCAGCGCGAAGATGCCGCCCACGAGGAAGAACAGCAGGACCCAGAACAGGAACATGAGCCCGATGCGCTTGTGGTCAACCGTCAGCACCCACGACTTGATGGTGGTGCCGTCGACCAGGTAGCTCGGGTGGTGGTCGTGATGCTCCTCGGGCGCGGGGGTGGCGCCCGGGGCTGCGATGCTACTGGATGGCGTCATAGGCGGGTCCCTCGGAGGCGCCCTCACGGACGTTCGGAGTGCGAAGCGACTTGATGTACTCGACGATGGCGGCCGTCTCCGGGCCCTGCAGCTTGCCCTGGTAGGTCGGCATCACGTTCTGGTAGCCCGCCACCAGGTGGGCGCCCGGGTCCATCATCGACTGGGTGATATAGGCCTCGTCCACGCGGATGCTCTGGCCGTCCTCGAGCTTCTCCTCGCGGTCGTACATGCCCAGGAAGGTGGGGCCAATGTGCTGCGAGCCGTCCACCGAGTGGCACTTGAAGCAGCCCTGCGTGCCCGCGAGCACCTGGCCCTGCTCCACCATGCGCGCCACCGGCGGCACCAGGGAGTTGTCCGCCAGCGCGTCCTGACGGTCCTGCAGGCGGCCGCGGCGCTGCTCCTGAATCCAGTTCTCGTACTCCTCCTGAGGGAGCACGACGACCTCGGCCAGCATCTTCGAGTGCGACAGGCCGCAGTACTCGGTGCACAGCACCTGGTACGTGCCCGGCTTGGTCGCCTCGAACCAGATCTGCGTGTAGCGGCCCGGGAGCGCATCCATCTTGATGCGGAAGGCCGGCACGTAGAAGGAGTGCAGCACGTCACGGGACGTGATGAGCAGGCGCACCGGGCGGTTGGCCGGCACGTGCAGCACATTCACGCCGTTGGGGCCCTCCGGGTAGGAGAACTTCCACATCCACTGCTTGCCCATGACGTAGACGTCCATCGCGTCCTTGGGCGGCGTGGTGACCCACGTGAAGTCCCGGAACCCGATGCCGAACCAGGCCAGGAAGAACACGAGGGGGACGGAGACGAACAGGAACTCCGTCTTCAGCGTGGGGACCACGTACTCCGTCGCCTGCGCCGGCAGGCGGCGGCGATAACGGAAGAAGAAGAACAGGGCCGCCAGACCGACCGCCGCGGACATCACCATCGTCGTTCCCACGACGAAGTGATGCAGGAAGTCGATGCGCTCCGCGAACGTGGACGCGGCCTCCGGGAGGAACAGAATATCGTTGAGAAGCTCGCTCATGCCGCCGCGCCTTTCTTCAGCTCGCGCCTCCAGAAATAGATCAGCATCGTCGCCAGGGCGCAGAACACGGCAATGCCGCCCAGGCGGATGAACCCGAAGATGTAGAAGCCATACCGCCGACTGGCGGTGTCATACTTGAAGCAGGACAGGATGACCTGGTCGAAGCTGGTACCCACGCGGCCATTGGCCGCCTCCAGCAACGCCAGCTTCATGTCCGAGGGGGGAAACGTGGTCCCGTAGAGATACCGGGAGATGCTGCCCTCCGGCGTGAGCACGTGCACCACGGCCGCGTGGGCGTACTGCTTCGTGCTCTCGTCGTAGGTGTACTGAAAGCCCAGGGCGTCCGCGAGCCGGCGGATCTCCGCGTCCGTCCCGGTCAGGAAGTGCCAGGGCGCCGTCTCCGGCTTGCCCATGGACTGCAGGTGCCGCCGCCGCCGCTCCAGGCTCTGGGCGGGGGTGTCGTCAGGGTCGATGCTGACGGTGACGGCCTCGTAGTCCTTGCCCAGCTCGAGCCCGAGCTCCTTCATGGCCTGCACCTGGGCGTTGAGCACCAGGTTACAGAGCATGGGACAGTTGTAATAGACGAGCGTCAGCAGGGTGGGCCGCGCCTTGGGAAGCACGTCGCCCAGGCGCACCTCGCGCCCGGAGGCGTCGAGGAAGCGGGTGTCCGTGGGCACCAGCTCCCCCAGGTGCTCCTGCACGTCCACGCCCTTCACCTGGGGCGGCAAGTCCTGCTGCGCCTCCAGGATGGCCCGGGGCGTCTTCCCCGCCCCTGGCATGGCCGAGGCAGGCACCGCGACGGTCAGCACCAGCGCCGCCGCGGCCAGGAAGCCCGCGCGGCGGGCGCGCGGGAGGATGTGGGAGAGGGTGGACATCATTGCAGGACGGCTCTTACGTCAGGGGAGCGGTGATGGCTACTGCTGCGGTGCCGGAGGCGTCTGCCCAGGCGTGGTTTCCGGGGCGGGCGTGGGGCCGGGGCAGGGGGCGGGTTGCGCTTCTGCTCGATGACCGTCTTCATCGCCGCGTCGATGGCCGGGTGCTGCTTCACCCCCGGCTGGTCACCCCAGCCGGCGCGCAGCGCCTGGTCCTGGCCGCTGATCTTGTCCTCGGCGTGCCAGTCCTGCTCGAACAGGCGCTGGTTGACGATGCCCACCTCGTACTGGCCCATGGCGGCCGGGCGCGGCGGCGGGCCATCCGGCTGGATGGCTTCCATGGTGGAGACCTGGATGTACCAGGCCCACACGATGCCCACCGCGAAGATGGCGAGCGAACCCACGCCGATGCCCACCACCTTGCCCATGACGAGGTGGTCTTCCTCGGCCGCCACGCCATGGGGGCCCACGATGACTCGCGACTCGAGCTCAGATTGGGTCTGCTTCATGGCTGCACGTACCTCAGGGACTCCGCGATGTAGGGGTCCTTCACCGTGAGCGTGTACTGGCCACGCGCCAGGAAGAGCGCCGTGCCCACCGCGATGCCGCCCACGCCGAAGAAGGCCGTCAGCAGGGACCAGTGGAACGTCGGGCCCGCGTCACCCGTCAGCGCCGGCCACACCAGCCAGTACAGGTCCACCGCGTGGATGATGAGCAGGTACACGGCCACCACGGCCAGCTTCCGCGGCTGCAGCTTCAGCTTGCGGGACAGCAGCACGAAGAAGGGCAGCAGGAAGTGCAGGAAGAACAGGGCGATGGAGAGCGGCCGCCACGCGCCGAACATGCGCAGGCCGTACCAGGGCGCCTCTTCCGGGATGTTCGCGATCCACACCAGCATGAACTGGGAGAAGGCGACGTAGGCCCAGAACGCGGTGAAGGCGAGCATCAGCTTGCCGAGGTTGTGGAAGTGGTCCAGCTTCACGACGCTGCCGTAGAGGTCCTTGCCCTGAGCGTTCACCGTGACGATGGTCAGGATGCAGAAGGCCGCCAGGAAGCTTCCGGCGAAGTAATAGATGCCAAAGATGGTCGACTGCCAGAGCGGCGTGAGGCTCATCAGCCAGTCGAAAGAAGCGAACGTGATGGTGAGGGCAAGGAAAGGCAGCATGCCCGGAGAGAACTTGCGCTGCTTCACCGTGAAGTCGAGTCCGCCCACCTCGTCCTGCTTCAGGCTCCACGTCCGCAGCCGCCAGGCCGCGAAGGACCACACGCCGAAGTAGATGATGTGGCGGATGCCCACGCCGGGGGGGAAGGAGAGGTGGTTGTTCAGGTACCCGTGCTGCTTGTGGCTCAGGTGCTCCAGCTCCAGGCTGGAGTAGCCCTTGGTCAGCTCGGAGCCTTCCCACCAGGGGTAGAGGTAGACGGCCATGAACAGCAGCGGCAGGGCCAGCACGAAGAAGACGGGAATCACCGCGGAGGCCGTCTCCATCGTCCGGCGCAGCACGATGAGCCACTTGGCCTTCGCCGTGTGGAAGATGGCCTGCATGATGAGGAAGGCGATGCTGATGCCCACCCAGTAGGTGAAGCCAATCAGGTAGGCATGCGCAGTCTCGCCCTTGGCGCCGGTGGCGAAGAAGCCGCCCAGCGTGGCCAGCAGGCCGAGCACGCCCACGGCGAACGCGGGCACCATCAGCTTCGGCGTGCCGGTGTAGCGCTCGAAGCTCGTGTGCGAGGTGGTGACGGGGGGACTCATCGGTTCTCCTGCGGAACGGGCTGCTGGCCGTCCGTGCGGGTAGTGCGAGCCGTCTGGAGCGCGCGGACGTAGGCGACCACGGCCCAGCGCTCGCGCAGGTCGAGCTCACCGGAGAAGGACGGCATCACGCCGTAGCCCTCGTTGATGGCCATGTAGAAGTGGCCGTCCGGCTTGTTCTCCAGGTCCAGCAGCGAGGGCGGCAGGCGCAGCGCCATGTTCTCCGCGACGACGCTGTTTCCATCGCCGAGCACGCCGTGACACTGCGAGCAGACGATGTTGTACTTCTTTTGACCCAGGGTCAGCAGGTTCTGGTCCACCGTGACGGGCACGTGGGCCACCGGCTGGCCGGCGCTGCGGCCGGTGAGGGCCACCTGGCGCTGGGCGGCGTCCTTGAGCTCGGGGAGCTTGTCGAAGCGCTCACGCGGAACGGTGCCCGCGGGAGGCGTGCGCATGGCGCGGCCGTCCGCCCAGAAGTCGGACGCCTCGTAGTACTCGTACTTCGCCTGGTGCTCCATGCGCTGGAGGAACTCCGAGCTGACGTTGCAGCCCGTGAGCGCGGCGAGTCCGGCGGCGGGGATGAGCCACCTCATTCCTTCTCTCCCGTGACGAGGGTCACCTGGGTCGCGCCCAGGGCCTTGAGCTGATCCATGACCGGCGTCGCGTCCGTGCCCGTCGCCTGGGGGACGCTCAGCCAGTAGCCGTGCGTGGAGGCGGTGCGGAAGTCCTCGGACTCGAAGACGGGGTGGTACGGCTGGGGCAGGCGGCTGAGCCCCAGCAGACCGAAGAAGATGCCGAAGGCGGCGAACAGCACGCCCAGCTCGAACGTGATGGGCACCCACGCCGGCAGCGACAGCAGCGGGCGACCACCGATGTTGAGCGGGTAGTCGATGGTGTTCATCCAGGTCTGCATCGACAGCGCCGTGGCCACGCCCGTCAGACCGCCGCACAGGGCGATGAAGGGCACGCGCGAGGGCGGTAGACCCAGGGCCTCCGAGCCGCCGTGCAGCGGGTACGGAGAGTAGGTGTCCATTCCCTCGAAGCCCTTCTCCCGCATCTGGCGGGTGGCATCCACGAGGGCGTCCGGCGTCGCGAACTCGGCCAGGACCCAGGATTCGAGAACGGTGGCTTCCATGGCTCTAGTGGGCTCCGTGGGTGAGGGTGCCGGCGCCGGCACTCGCACCGTCAGTGCCGTGGTGGTGAGCGGCGTGCTTGAGCTCGAGCTGGAGCTCCTTCACCTCGCTGATGGCGACCGCGGGCACGAACTTGAGGAACAGCAGGAACAGGGTGCCGAACAGGCCCAGGGTGCCGACGTAGATGCACCAGTCCACCCAGGTCGGGGTGTACAGGCCCCACGACGAGGGCAGGAAGTCCTGGCTCAGCGAGGTGACGATGATGATGAAGCGCTCGCACCACATGCCGATGTTCACCGCGATGGACGCCACCCACATGATGGCGATGTTGGTGCGGCACTTGTGGAACCAGAAGATGTTCGGGGTGATGACGTTGCACGCAATCATCAGCCAGTACACGCCGGCGTAGGGGCCGGTGGCGCGGTTCACGTAGAAGGTCCACATCTCGTACTGGTTCTGCGAGTACCAGGCGACGAAGTGCTCCATCAGGTACCCGTAGGAGACGAGCAGGCCCGTCGCCAGGATGACCTTGTTCATGTTCTCCAGGTGGCGGTCCGTGATGACGTCCCGCAGGCCCAGGTACTTGCGCGCCGGGATGATGAGGGTGATGACCATCGCGAAGCCGCTGAACACGGCGCCGGCCACGAAGTACGGGGGGAACACCGTGGTGTGCCAGCCGGGCAGCAGCGAGACGGCGAAGTCGAAGGAAACGATGGTGTGCACGGACACCACGAGCGGCGTGGAGAGGCCGGCCAGCAGCAGGTAGGCAATCTTGTAGTTGTGCCAGTGCCGACCGGAGCCGCGCCAACCCAGCGCGAACAGACCGTAGATGGTGCGCTGCAGCTTCGTCTTGGACGAGTCACGCAGGGCCGCCAGGTCCGGGATGAGACCCACGAACCAGAAGAGCGCGGACACCGTGAGGTACGTGGAGATGGCGAACACGTCCCACACCAGCGGCGAGCGGAACTGCGGCCACGCGCCCAGGGTGCTGGGGTAGGGGAACAGCCAGAAGGCGAACCAGGGACGGCCGGTGTGCAGCAGCGGGAACAGACCGGCGCACATGACGGCGAACAGCGTCATGGCTTCGGCGAACCGGTTGATGCTCGTGCGCCACTTCTGCTGGAAGAGCAGGAGGATGGCGGAGATGAGCGTACCGGCGTGGCCGATACCGACCCACCAGACGAAGTTGATGATGTCGAACGCCCAGCCGACGGGCTGGTTGTTACCCCACACGCCGATACCGCGGGCCAGCGTGTAGGTGACACCGATGACGAGCAGGCCCAGCGCGCTGAGCGACAGGCCGAAGAGCATGAACCAGCCCTTGCCCGGCTTGCGCCAGACATGGTCGAGCAGCGTCTCGTTCAGGGACGCGTCGTCGTGGTGCGGCGCGACGAGGGGCCGTGGCTCGAGCGGATCGAGAACGACGGTGGAAGCAGTTTCAGCCATGGCTTAGTGGCTCCCTTGGTTCGCAGCGGCGGGCGCGGCGGGCTCGAGGGCGGGGTTGGGATTGCGGACGCGGATGAGGTGCGCGGTGCGCGGGCGGGTGCCCAGCTCGTGGAGCAGCTTGTACGCGCGCTCGTCCTCGTGGAGCTGCGTGACACGCTGCTGCGGATCGTTGAGAGAACCGAAGGTGATGGCCTGCGTGGGGCAGGTCTGCTGGCAGGCCGTCTGCAGCTCCTTCTCATTGATGACGCGCTTCTCGACGCGGGCGTCGATGCGGACGCGCTCGATGCGCTGGACGCAGTACGTGCACTTCTCCATCACGCCGCGGTTGCGGACGGTGACGTCCGGGTTCATCAGCATCTTCTCGGTGGCCGTCTTGTCCGCCGTGTAGTGCAGGTAGTTGAACCGGCGCACCTTGTACGGGCAGTTGTTCGAGCAGTACCGGGTGCCGACGCAGCGGTTGTACACCATGTCGTTCAGGCCCTCGTCCGAGTGCACGGTGGCGTTCACCGGGCAGACGTACTCGCAGGGGGCCTTCTCGCAGTGCACGCACATCACGGGCTGCATGACCATCCGGGGGTCGCTCTCGCTGCCCTCGAAGTAGCGGTCGATGCGCAGCCACTGCATCTCGCGGCTGACGGAGACCTGCTGCTTGCCCACGACGGGGATGTTGTTCTCCGCCTGGCAGGCCACCACGCACGCGCTGCAGCCGGTGCAGCGGGACAGGTCAATGGCCATGCCCCACTTGTAGCCTTGCGGATTGTCGGGGCCCTTGCGGTAGTCGAAGGCGGGCAGGTTGTCCTGGACGCCGAACTTCAGCTCGCCCTTGACGCGGTGGAGCGTGTGCTCCGTGGCGGTGGACGGGTTCTTCAACTCGGACAGCGGCATGTCCAGCGCCAGCGGGCGGTTCTCCATCCGCCAGTGCGTCTGGGTCAGGCTGAACTTGTGGCTGCCGCGCACCTTGGTGAGCGTGGCGCCGCCGTCGAACCAGGGGGCCTTCAGGGTGCGCACGGCGTTGGCGTTGAAGCCCACCGCCTTGGCCACCTGCTCGTGCAGGCCGTCGCGGCCGTAGCCCAGCGACAGGGTGACGGTGTCGTCCTCGTGGCCCGGCGTCGTCCACACCGGGACGGTCAGCTTGCGGCCGCCGTAGTTCAGCTCCGCCAGGTCGCCGGGCTGCAGGCCCAGGCGCTCGGCGGTCTTCGGGCTGAGCAGCGCGGCGTTGTCCCAGGTCATCTTGGTGATGGGGTCCGGGAGCTCCTGCAGCCAGGAGTTGTTGCCGAAGCGGCCGTCGAAGACCTTGTAGTCGTAGACGAAGTTGATCTCCAGGTCGCCCGAGGCGGGGGCCGCGTAGCCCGACACCAGCGCGGAGGCGGCGCCGAAGTCCGGCGCGCCCTGCACCGGCGTGGCCTGGGTGCCGGGGATGGCGCCGTCGGACACCCAGCTCTCCCAGTTGGCCTCGAAGTCGCCCTGGCCCTGGGCCTGACCCTGCCAGTAGTCGCGCAGCATCTGGTACGCGGGGCGGTAGGGCTCGTCGAGGAACATCGCGAGCAGCTCGGTCTCCGGCACGCCGTTATAGAGCGGCTGGATGAGCGGCTGGGCAATGGCCACGGTGCCGTCGAACGAACGGCCGTCGCTCCACGTCTCCAGCGGGTGCGCCGCGGGGACGAACCAGTCGGCGTACTGGCTGGTCTCGTCCTCGTAGAGGCCCGTGTAGAGGACGGTGAGGTTGCCGCGGTTGGGGTTGGTCGCCGGGTCCAGCAGCTCCTTCAGACCCGTGTCCGCCGGAACAGAGAACACCGGGTTCCAGGTGGTGATGACCAGCGTGTCCACGCGGCCGGCGGTGATGTCCTCCACCAGCGCGCGGACCTGGCTCAGGCCCTCCTGCTCCGCGATGGACGACTGCACGTACTTCACCGTGGTGCCGTTGTTGCCCAGCGCGGCGTTGATGGCGTGGGCCAGCGCGTGGACCGCGGCCGGCTGACGCTCACCCGCGACCACCAGGGTGCGGCCCGGACGGGCGGCGCGCAGGTCGGCGACG